>JANLUE010000785.1:0-2406 GCA_031363325.1 Gemmataceae bacterium | reverse complement strand
CGCCGAAGGCGTTACGTCCCCCAGCCCAGGGTTGTCCGCGCAGCGGGCTACCCTGGGAGACGCCGGCCCGGCCGCGATGAGACAAACTCCAGGTTTCAATCTGACTTGGGTTAGAAGAACAATCTTCGCACGTCGAGCGAGATCACGAAGACCATGAGGGCCAGGATTAACGCGACCCCGACGTACAGTGACCACTCGACGAGCTTGTCCGGGGCCGGCTTACCGCGGATTTTCTCGTAGAGGAGGAAGACCATGTGCCCCCCATCGAGGACGGGGATCGGCAAGAAATTCACGATCGCCAGGTTGATGTTGATCAGCCCGATGAACACGATGAATTGCCAGAAGTCGTAATTTACAATCTTGTAGGACGCGTTGGCGATCGAGAGCGGCCCGCTGAGCGTGTCCGTCGAAATCTCCCGGAAGATCGTGGCGTAAAGCGTGAGATAGATCACCTTCACGGTTCGCCAGGTGCGGTGCAGCCCCATGCCAAGCGCCTCGCCGAGGTCGTCCGCTTTCTGAACGTGCGTATCGAACGGGAAGCGCAGGCCTCGGTTGACGGCCGGCCACGTCAGGTCCGGCACGACGGTCAGTTCCACTTCGATGTCCGTCGTGCCGCCCTGTTTGACCTTGAGTTTGACATCGGGAACCGACAGGACCTGGAACGACGAATGAAGAAAGACCGCCTGGGCGGCTTTGACCGGCTGCCACTTCTCTTCCTTCATCTCGCCTTTTTCATCGAGATCTTTGAATTGCACATCGGTGATTACGTCGCCTTTTTTCAGGCCCGCGTTCGCCGCGGCCGAACCGGGCTCCACGCCATCGATCACCGGGTCGACATAGTACGCGAGGCCCAGTCCCGAGAGGGCGGTCGGCGTGTACGCACCGCTCGGCACCTCGCCGGTGAACGCCAGTTCCGGGTTCCAGGTCGCTTCGAGAACGACGCGCTTGCCCTTTTTCTCGGGGCCCGCGTTCTCGCGCAACACCGTGATGCGCACGGTCAAGTTCCTGGCTCGCTCCGCCCACATCTCGATTTCGTGCGGCAAGCGAATGGGGTCGATGGCGATTTCGCCCGCGGCGGGCTCATCGGCGTACTTCACCTTTTTGCCGGACGCGTCTTCGATTTCGACGGCGATGATCTTGTCGCCCAGACTCAACTCGTCGCCCTTGGCTGGCTGCAACCCGTTCTCGGTGTCGCCTTCGATCACTTTGGCCGTCGCGGCCGGACCATTCACGCGGACTGCGGCGACGCGGCCCATTTGAAATCGGACTCCGGGTAGGGTCTTCGTCCAGGCGGGCGCGAGCACAAAGTGCAATACCTTCTCTTCGCGAGCCACGTGAATGTGAAAGTCCTTGCCGCGCATCTGCCACTGACGCCGCAAGAACTCCTGGGCGCTTGGCTTTTCGTCGATCAGACTGAGCGGGCGAACGTCGGCCGGGTTGGCCGGGTCGTGGGACGTCTCGATAATTCGATCGCCACCTTGAAGGTGACTGCCATCGTTCGCCGTCGCGGCGGCCGCCGACGAGCCACGCATCGTGGCCGAAAAGCTGCGGCCCTTCTGCAACGTGAGTTGATCGATTGGCGAGATGCCGACCATCGGATACAAGTCGCCCGGCAACTTGCGCGGCTTCAGATAGGCGTCGCGTTCGCCGCCCGCGGGCGATTGGAGTTTGAAGAGAACCGTATCGCCCTTGGCCGTGCTCATGACGGCCGGCTTCACGTCGTTGAACGTCGGCTTGGTCACATTGCCAATTTGGACGATGCGAGTGCCGATCCGCATGTCCTCCTGCCAGGCCGGCGAACCAATGCCGACCGAACCGACCACGGCCGGCTCTTCTTCAACGCCGTGCGAATAGGCGGACATGAAGCAGGCGCAGCCGAGGATCAAGTTCATGACCACCCCGGCCGAGATGATCAACATGCGCTGGCCCACCGACTTGTTCTTGAACGAACGCGGGTCTTCTTCCGCTTCCTCCGTGTCCGCGTTGTCCCCCTCGCCGACCATCTTCACGTAGCCGCCCAGGGGGAGCCAGCCGATCTTGTACGTCGTCTCACCGTACTTGAAGGCGCAGCCTGGCAACGGCTTGCCGAAACCGATGCTGAACGTTTCAACGTGGACATCGCAGAACTTGGCCGCGAGGAAGTGGCCCAGCTCGTGGATGAAGATCACGAGGCCGAGGCCGAGCGCCGCCAGGACGACGTCCCAAACAATCAGGCCCTTGTAGACGATCAAGCCCACAAACGCCGCCACGACGGCGAGCGGCGCCGTGTTCGAGGCGAGCCATCCGCCAAGGGATTTCGGGGCCGGCGTGGGCGACACAGTCGCGGGCACCGACGCACCGGTCACGGGTTGAGACGAGTCCAACGTCCTACCTCCTGGCGGGCCCAACGATCGGCGGCCTGCAGGC
>JANLUE010000768.1:0-1822 GCA_031363325.1 Gemmataceae bacterium | reverse complement strand
ACCCATAGCCCTAGTTGGATATGTACGCAGGCAAGACGATACCCGAGACGCCGTACAAGGACGTGCAGAACCCGGAGAAATTGAAGCTCGCGCGCGTGGTGGTCATCAACGATGCGAACGGCCAGCAACGGACCAAACTCTTCCCGACGCAAGTTGGCTTCAAGAAGTACGGCAAAAGCGGCATCCCCGTTAGCGATTGGTTCCCGCACATCGGCGGTTGCGTGGACGACGTGTCGATCGTTCGCTCGATGTACACGACGGACGACAACCACGGAGCCCAGACGCAGTTTCACACGGGACGGCACATGCTCGACGGCGAGTACCCGACCCTCGGGGCCTGGGTGCACTACGGGCTCGGCTCGCTGAACGACAACCTGCCGCAATTCGTGAGCATGGGCAAACGCGAGTACTGGAACCTGAAGGACGGCCACTACCTCGGGCCGGCCCACGACGCCGTGCCGGTCCGCGTCGATCCGGCCAACCCCCTCGACTTCGGCAAGCCCGAAGGGCCGATCACGGCCGCCGAGCAGAAAGTCCAATTCGACCTGATCGCCAAGTTGAACAAGCTCCGCGGCAATGCGTACCCGAACGATCCGGCCCTCGACGCCCGCATCAAGGCCTACGAACTTGCATTCCGCATGCAGAAGTCGCTCCCCGAGGTTCTCGACTTCGCGAAGGAGACGGCTGAGACGCAGAAACTGTACGGCATTGATCAGCCGGCCACGAAAGAGTTCGGCATGCAGATGCTCGCCGCCCGACGACTTGTCGAGCGCGGCGTACGTTTCGTTCAGGTTCAACATGGCGCGGGCGGGGCTGGCGTCTGGGATGCGCACGGCGGGCTGAAGGCGAACCATTCATCGAACTGCAAAGCGGTCGATCAACCGATCGCCGGGCTGATCAAGGACCTGAAACGAACGGGCTTGCTGAAAGACACGATCGTCGTGCTGGCCAGCGAGTTTGGCCGAACGCCGGGCTCGCAGGGCTCGGACGGGCGCGACCATCACATCTTCGGATTCAGTGTGATGATGGCCGGAGGCGGCCTGAAAGGCGGCTGCGTCCACGGCGCGACCGACGAGATCGGCTTCCACGCCGTCGAAGACCGCCATTACGTGACCGACGTTCACGCGACGCTCTTGCACCAACTGGGCCTCGACTCACGGAAGCTTGAGATTCCAGGCCGGAAGCGATTGGACGTGGATCATGGGTCGGTGATCAAGGCGATCGTGGTATAAGCCCTGCGCGATCAGCCCGACTCCACGCTAACCGTTCGGGTCGTCCAACAGTTCTTGAAGCCGGGCGGCGAGTTCGGCCGGAAAACGGTCGCGCCACGATTCGTCGATCAATTCCACGTCGAGCATGTCGCGCAAGTGCATCCGATCTTTATCTCGGAACGAGGTTAGCTTCATGCGGACCAGAGACTCGAGTTGCAAGATTCGGTGTTTCTGGATCTCGAGTGACTCATCGACATCGGGTGACGGCACCGGATCTTCCGGTCGGACCTTTTCGCCGGCGAAAAGCACGTGCACCGCGTCGCGGGCCTTGGCCCCCGCTCCGTCGAGGAACATGTCGATGCTCTTGACGTGCCGGTAAATGAACCCGGCGCTCTCCATGGCCGCGATGGCTCGGGGAAAATCAGCCCGACGGAGCAAGATGTCGACATCGCGGGTCGTTCGCACGGCCGCTTCGTCGATCTGGGCCACCCAGGCCCGTACCGCGTTGCCGCCAATAATCGCGTAGGGAATGCCTGCTTGCTCGAGCGTTGTCGCCGTTCGCTCCAATCGTGCCTGAATCTTTTCCACGGCTCGCTCCATGCGTTGCCACA
>JANLUE010000761.1:0-1694 GCA_031363325.1 Gemmataceae bacterium | reverse complement strand
GGACCGCCGTTCACGGCGGTTTCGGCGAAGCCGTATTCGGCCCGCCGTTTACGGCGGGTTGACCGAGATGCCAGTTGATCGATTGGTCCGCGCTCTACAAACTGGTTCCTTGCCACCCGCCGTAAACGGCGGGCCGAATACGGCTTCGCCGAAACCGCCGTGAACGGCGGTCCGCCCATGTGCGAGTCTCCGTTCGATGTTGCCGTGCATCAGGATGCCACTACCCAGCCCGTTCAAGTTTAGCTGCGCGACTAAATTTAGTCGCCGACCATATGCGGACTTAATTTGGGCCCGTACATTCGTCGGCAGGAGTAGAACATGGCTGATGAACACGAATCGTCCGGGGTGATGGTCCCGGTCCCGCCCCAGCCGCAACCGGTGCGGCTCGAAATCTCCACGCAGGGGATGACCACGAATTACGCGAACTTCTTCCGCGTGGCGGGGACGTTCGAGGAGTTGCTGGTCGATTTCGGTTTCCACACCGGCCTCGTCGCCGGCGGGACGACTGAGCCGGCCAAGGTCACCCATCGCATGATCATGAACTTCGCCACCGGCAAGCGCCTGCTTGGCGCGTTGCAGGCCGCGATCCAACGCCACGAGCAAACGTTCGGGCCGGTCGAGACCGATCCGCAGAAGCGCGTCCGTCGGCCCTAGATCAATAAAATCGCGTAGATGACCCACGATCCGCCAAAGATTTACGTGGTCGGCATCGGCAGCGATGGGCTGGCCGGGCTGACGAGTCGCGCCCGCGAACTGGTCGCCGGTGCCGAGATGCTCGTCGGCTCCGACCCCGCGCTCCGCTTGCTCCCCGAGGTGAACGCCGAACGCGTCCGCATCGGCTCGGATCTCGGTGAAGTGACCGAGAAGTTGCGAACCAACTTCGGCCAAAAGCGAATCGTCGTCGTCGCGACCGGCGACCCGCTCTTCTACGGCGTGGCCCGCTACCTGTGCGATCGACTCGGCAAAGAGCGGTTCGAAGTCCTGCCGCACGTCAGTTCGATGCAACTCGCGTTCGCCCGCGTGAAGGAAACCTGGGAGGAAGCGTACCTCACCGATCTTTCGACGCGTTCATTGGACGATGTCCTCGACAAAGTTCGCGGTGCCGAGACGGTTGGCCTGTTCACGAGCGAGACGTATCACCCGGCCCGAATCGCCCGCGAGTTGCTCGTCCGCGGGCTCGATTATTTCCGCGCCTTCGTGTGCGAGAACCTCGGCGGCCGCGACGAACGCATCACTCAGGGCGAACTCGCGGACATTCAGGGCCTGACGTTCGATCCGCTGAACGTCATGATCCTGAAGCGCAAGCCCGGCCGACCGGACGCCCCCCGGGGCGCGAAGAAGCTGATGCGGTTCGGCAACCCGGACGATGTGTTCGCGCAAAGTCGGCCGAAGACCGGGCTCATCACGCAAGCGGAAGTTCGGGCAATCGCGCTGGCGCAACTCGACTTGCAGCCGGGCAGCGTGATGTGGGATGTCGGCGCTGGCTCGGGCTCGGTCGCTCTCGAGGCGGCCCAGCTCGTCGAGCCGGGTCGGGTCTACGCCATCGAACAGGATTCGGCCGACTACCACCTGATCGTCGCCAACGCGGAAATGTTCGGCATCCGCAACGTTCAGGCGATCTCGGGAACGGCCCCGGCCGTGTTCCAGGACCTGCCCGACCCGGACGCGATCTTCATCGGCGGCAACGGCGGCGA
>JANLUE010000750.1:0-4319 GCA_031363325.1 Gemmataceae bacterium | reverse complement strand
ACCTGACCTATTCCGTGGTCGAAGAACGCGAGGCCGGCTCGAACATTCAGCTCACGAACCAGGCCGACGACACGATCCGTTATTTCATCAGTCTGAAGGAAGCCCCGGAATCGTTGAAGGAGAAGCTCCGCGACGCGCTCAAGATCAAGTCCACGTGGGACACGTTGCGTCAGGACATTGAAGTGGCCGGCCGGCGCATCCAAACCATCACGACCGACCAAAAGCGGGTCCGCGATAATCTTCGCGAGACGCCGAAGGAGAGCCCGTTGTTCCAGCGTTACCTGAAGACGCTGGAAGAACAGGAAAAGGAAATGGACGACCTGCAAGCAAAACTGAAGAAGCTCCACGCCGACGAAGCGACCGCCCGCAAGGGATACGATTCGTATCTGTTGAACCTCACCGCCGAATAATCGCGTTTAGCGGTGACACCATCGGGGTCACCGCTACAACCCCTATCCGCCGAACTTGATCGTCCCACGCATGCCGCGAAGTGTCTTCCAGAAGCCCGCGCGGCGTTCGCGGCCCGTGCCGCCGTGATACCACGCCAATAGTCCCGCGATCATTTCGGCGGTCGCCGGTTGGTCGGCGCCGGCGTAGTGCGGTCGAAATCGGCCGGGCCGTACGGTGACGACCTGGGGCACGGTCATGGCCAGCAAGCCTTCCTCGCCGCGCGTGACTCCCCAGCCACTTTGCCGAACGCCCCCGAAGGGCACGGCCGGATGCGCGGTCCCGACAATCACGTCGTTCACCGAAACCGAACCGACGCGAAGTCGAGCCGCCAGGGACATCGCTTTCGCCACGTCGGCCGTGAAGATCGAGGCCGCCAGGCCGAACGGGCTCGCTTCCACGAGCGACACGAGGGCCGCTTCCTCATCAAATGGAATCACCGTCGAGATCGGCGCGAACGAGGCTTCATTGCAGATCGCGAGCGTGTGCGAACCGCCGGCCAGCATCGTCGGTGGGAAGCGAGGCGGATCGTCGTTGGCACTGAGCGAGGCACTCGAGAGCGACTCTGCCCCGGCGGCGAGCGCGTCGTTCGCGAGACGCTCCGCCTGGACGGCCTGGCCCATCAATTCGAGTCGTTCCGGTCGAGCGGTCGCGGCCAAAGGCCTCAGGCGTTCGACGAACTCCGCGTAGCGCGACCGATGGACGAAGGTCCGCCGAATGGCGAGGCACGTTTGGCCTCGATTCAAGTTGACGCCGTACCAGACGGCCTTCACGGCCATCTCCACGTTCGCGTCGGCGAGCACAATCGCCGCGTCGCAGCCGGACAGCTCGAGCGTTGAGGAGACGAGCCGCTCGCCGAGGCGGGCGGCCAACTTGCGGCCGACGTCGGCCGAGCCGGTGAAGATCAGATGGTCGATGTCCAACTCGGCCAGTTGCGGGCCGGCTTCGCGTGTGGCGGGCAAGCGAACGAACAAATCGGCGGGCACGCCCGCGTCGAGAAAGAGTTGGTGCAGAAACTCCGCCCCGGTCGGCCCGAGTTCGGACGGCTTCCACAGGATGCCATTGCCCGCGACGAGGGCCTGCGCGATCGGCACCGCGTTCAGCAAGATCGGGTAGTTCCAGGTGCCGATGACCCCGACGATGCCATAGGGCCGACGGTGAACGGTCTCGCGCTCGCCAAGCAACCACCAGGGGCGAAACCGACCGGGTACTCGCCGCGAGCGCAGGACTCGGTCGGCCCGCTTTTGGAGAAAACGGAACGCGTCGGCGGATGGCAATACGTCCGTCGCGAGTACTTCCGCGAAGTTGCGGCCAACGTCTTGCGTGGCCGTTCGCGCCAGCCGTTCGCCATGTTCGGCGAAGAGATGTCGTAACGGCTTGAGGAAGGCCAGGCGAGCGCGGAGCGTTTGTTCCGCCCAAGATCGCTGGGCGATTCGGCAACGGGTGGCGAGTGCGTCGAACGGAGTCGGCATCAGGCACGTTGTACCGGTTGAGCGCCGAACTCGGCCGCATCAGTCTTTCTTGTCGCCAATTCCCTTGAGGGCCGGCAAGTCGGCCAGTCCCTGAAGAATCGCCTGCCCTTCCGCCGTTTTGCCATTCGCACGAAGGAACGCGGCTCGACGCAAGCGCTCGCCAACGAGTCGATCGGTCGTGAAGCGAAGTGGGTCATCCGGCGCGCCCACGAAGCGCAGAATCGTGCTGGCCGTCGCGACATCCGATCGCGCTAATCCCTGGGCGATAAACTTCGCGCCCGGCAGGTCGGACTTCTCGACCTCGCTGGCTGCCTCGGCCGCTCGGCCGCTCGAGGCCAGCCATTCGGCCCAGAAGAACTTGGCCGTCACTTGCTTGGCCCGCTCGTCGGCCGCCTTGCGCGCTTCCGCGGTCGAACCGGCGAACTCGGCACGGAGCGCGTCGGCCGAATTGGGGAAGTCGACTTTCAGTAAGTCGGCGATCGCTTTGGCTTCAGCCGTCCGGCCGGCGACCGCGAGAAACTCGAGTTGCGCGGCGTGGGCCAACAGGAATGCGGCGGATTTGGGCGGCAGCTTCTGAGTGACCCGTTCCGCATTCTGTTCGAACGGCTTGGTGACTTCAGCCGGTACGGGCTTGCCCGGCTTGTCCCGCAACTCCCGTTCGGCGCGTTGATGGGCAAGAGCGTAGTAACTCGCGGCCTGGAGCGCCGACAGTTCGTCGCGACTGGCGATTCGGCTCGCGACCCACGCTTTGCCGTGCCGAGACTGAGTCGCGACTTGGTCCCAAACCCGATCGAAGTCGCGGGCGTTGCTGGCGGCCTCGTTGGGCTTGCCCATCAGGAACGCGAGGCCCGGCAACGCGGCGAAACCGCGGAGCCCGTACTCGCCGCCGTTCGGCACGGCGGCCGCCTGACCGAAGTGCGCGAGCGCCTCGGCGAATCGCCCCCCACGGTCCGCCGACACGCCGGCGAAGAACGCGGCGGCCGCTTGCCCTTTCGGCGAGTTCGCCGCTTTTAACGCGTCGAGGTTCGACTTCAAATCCGCGTCGCTCGCGCCGGCCGCGAATCGAAGTTCGAGCAAGTTCGCGTGAATCGTCGCCTGAAGATCGGGAGTCGCCTTACCGGCCCGCGCGGCGACCTCGTACCAATCGATGGCGTGCTTCTCGGACGCCAATCGGGTCGCCGGGTCCGCGTCCGCGTCGGCCTGATAGATTTCGGCGAGTCGCGCCGCCGGCGCCGGCCCGCACGCTTTGAGGCCAGATTCCTTCGCGCAAAATGCGTCCAGGTCTTTCACGAACGCCCGCCAAGTCGCCCGATCGAGCTTCTCGGCCTCGGGTCGAGCGACCATCGCGGCGGTCGACAGGCCGTCGTTCACCTCGGCGGCCCAGAGGGCCCGGAACGGGTGTTCGGCCAGGGCGGACGCAACCGCGAGTTCGGCCCGCAAGGCCGAAGCGAGCCGCGTCTTGTCCTTGGAGTCTTCGACGGCCGCGGCGATTGCGAGGCCATGCAAGTTCATCAGGCCAATCGCATCGAGTTTGCTCAGTGCATCAAAGGCTTCACGGCTGGCCGCTCGCGCGAGCGCGCCGGTCTTCGAATCGAACAAGAGTTCGCTCACACGGGCGAACTCGGCGGCCGGATCGCCTCCGAGTTTGCGAGCGGCGGGTTGAGTCGCCAACCATCGAGCGATCCGCGTCTCGAGGTCGAGCCCACGCCAGACGGGAAGGCTGCCCCCCTTCTTCGATAGCGCGAGGTACTCGCTCGCCTTTTGCACTCGGTCGGGGTCCCGGTCGGGCATCGGCTTGGGTTGGTTCTTTTCATCGAACTGATCGAACTCGACTCGCGCCAAGAGGTAGAGCGCCCGCGAGTCCGCAGGGTTGAATTCGAGGGCGATCCGGGACTGCCGGGCCGCCTCGGCCCAGGGAATTGGATCGATGCTCAGGATGACGCGGAACGCTTCCTTGTGAATGTCGGGGTCTTTGGGCAGGCGTTGGGCGGCATTGAACAAGGCATTGAGCGAAGCGTTCCGTTGCTCTTCGTCGCGGACAACGACGAAGCTCCGATAGGTTTCCTTGGTCGTCGTATCGAGGGTTTCCGGGATCGGCGTACCGTCGGAAAGTGCTTTGGCATACGCCCGGTCGCGCAGCGCCCGCGACTTGAGCCAGTTGGTGCGGCCGCGACCCGCTTCGATGCCGGCCAATTCTTCCGGCTTCAATTTGCCGACGCCTTGGAGTTCGTCGAACTTCTTGAGCAGACCATCGGCTCGTGTAATCGCCGCATCGAAGGACGCGATCGCCCCTGGCCCATCTTTCGCGTCGAGTGCCGCCACGCCGGTTCGATACGACTCTTCGCCGAGCGCGAGCGCTTCGACGAGCGTTTCTTTCTTGAACAACTTCCAGGCGAAGAA
>JANLUE010000697.1:0-4911 GCA_031363325.1 Gemmataceae bacterium | reverse complement strand
AAGTCGGCGGAGCTCGATCGGACGGAACTGGTTTTCAGGCCAACGGCCTGAGATTGTTCAGCCCAGGGCAAGATGGCGCAGCCATCGCCGCCCTGGGTCTACTTGGCTCAACGGGGGCGGAATTGCGGTCGTCTTTCGCTTGCATGCTGTTCCTCGCCGTCGGCCTGTTCGGGCTCGTCGTCACGTTTCGGCCGACGCTCGAGTCGGGCTTCGCCCGGATGCAGCCCGAGGCCGGCGATGTCGTCCTCAACAATTATTTTCTCGAACACACCTATCGCTGGGCGTTCGATCGCGACTATCCGCACTCGTTCTGGTCGCCGGGTTTTTTCCACCCCGTGCCGAACACATTCACCTATTCGGAGACGTTGATCGGTTGCGCGCCGCTCTATTGGGTCTTGCGGCTCGGCGGGCTCTCCGAATCGGTCGCATGTCAGGTTTGGATCCTGATCGTCTTCGCACTGAACTTCGCGTCGCTGGCGATTGTGCTGCGTTTGTTCGGCGTGAACGCGATCCTGTCGGCCGGCGGCGCGTACGTGTTCGCGTTCGGGCTCGTGCGAACGGATCACCTGACGCATCAACAACTGATGCCACAGTTCTTCGCGCCGTTCGCCGTCTGGTACGCGTGGTCGTTCCTCCGCGAACCGACCGCCCGGCGCTGGGCCATGCTCGTGGCGCTCGGCGCGATGCAAATTCTGGCGAGCTTGCACCTCGGCTGGTTTCTGGCGTTCGGACTCGGCGTGTTCGGAGTGTGGTTCTTGGCGGTCGATCCGGGCGCAACCCGACGACTTTGGGCTTTTCTGCGTTCGCGGCCGTTGGCCGTGGTCGCGCCAGTTTTCGTTGCGGGAGTCTGCCTCGGACCATACGCGCGGAACTTCTATCGAGGCAATGGCGACCGGCGCGAGTATTCCGAAGCCGCCACCTATTTGCCGTACCCGGATAGCTGGTTCGTCGCCGCACCGGGCAGCTTCTGGTCGGATCATCTCACGCCACGACCGGCCGAGGACTTCCCGGAACAGATGATCTTTCACGGCTTCGCCGTGTACGCGATGCTGGCCGGCGGAGCGTGGTTCGCCTGGCGGAATCGCATCGAACATCGGGCGCTCGCGCTGGCCGGCGTCGGGACGGCCGCGACGCTTGCCTTCCTGGCGACACGCTGGTTCCTCAACGCCTCGCCGTGGTTCGTCGTGCATCAACTCGTGCCGGCCGCGAATGCTTTCCGGGCGATCGGTCGAATCGTGCTCGTTGGATATCTGTTCGGCGCGATCGGCGGGCTCGTCGGCTTGCAGGCGTGGCTCGATCGGCGTCGATCGACAACTTGGATTTGCCTACTCCTGGCCGCGTTCATGATCGGCGAGCAAATTCGGCCGAACCCGGACAGCTTCGACAAGTCCGAATGGTGTTATGGCCCCGGACGCGAACTGGCCGACCACCTGCGTGGTGCCGACGCGGCGTACATAGTCTTCGATGATTCGATGCCGGAGTATCGCCATCACGATACGGCGATGTGGGCGGGTCTTTGGGCCAACGTGCCCGTGATGAATGGCTTCACCGGGACTTTCCCGCCGGGCTACCCCGGTTATGGGAGTCGGCCCAATGTAGCGGAACTGGTCCGCGCGCTCGGGCCAGGTTGGAAGGGCAAGCTCGCCGTCGTCGAGTGGGGCCCGCCAATTCAGCGGAAACTCTACTGGGTCGAGGCCGGCACCTGGCGGCTCATCCAAACATGAGCAATTTCGACAGTTCCAGTTCCAGTTCGAATTGACAGCCGAGTTCGAAGTAATCGCCGACTTCGCGGCAATTGCGAACGACGAGCTTCACCCAGTCGAAGTCGGCCGGGGCCGAGCCTGGGCGAACACCCAGGATCGTGCCGGCCGCGAAGGCCGTCTCGGTCGCGAGGCGCAGGCCGCCCGTCGAACGATCGAGCACGTACGCTTCGACCGGCTTGGGCTTGCGTGCGGACTTCGGGTCGATGACCTGGATCGGCGTCGGCAGGCCGGAGCGGCGAATCGATCGGCGTCGTTCGTCGTGCCGGGCGATCGGCGGCGGATTGTCCCAGTCGCCGAATTCGGTTGGCCCGCCGATGGCCGCCATTGCAGCGGCCGACCGGACCGGTCGTCGGCCCAGGAAAACGAAACCGAGAATAACGGTCAGTCCCGAACCGATCGCCACCCAGAGGGACGGATCGCGGAACGACAGATCGGTGAACCACTGCGTGACGGGCTGCATTCGCCATCCTCGCGACTGGGCGATGGGGCGCACCCTGTCTCCGGGTGCGGGGGATGTGCAATTCTGGAACACACTTTTGGCCGGGGCAAGCGAATGTCGGGCGATAGTCCGAACGCGTTCGCGGTGCAAGTTCGATTGGGTCGGACCGGATATGCCGGCTACGCATCCATTCCAAATAGGTCGATTGCGGCGTTAACATTGGCAATTCTGCGGGAACTGGCTAAATTGAAGAAGATAGGTCCCACACCGCAAGCCGGACCACGCAAGTTCTCCGCCGACAGGACGTTGTCTCCCCAAACGGTTCAAGGAAGGCATTTCGAGTTCGCACCGGGATATCGAACTGGGCGAGGGAGGTTTTCTGTCCATGCGCCGGGTCGCTGTCACCGGACTGGGCGTTGTCGCACCCAACGGGATTGGCAAAGACGAGTTCTGGAGCGCCTGCGTCAATGGACGCAGCGGCGTCCGGAACATCACGGCCTTCGATGCCTCCACGTTCCCCATCAAATATGCGGGCGAGGTTCCGAACTTCGATCTGGCTCAGTTCATCCCCGATTCGATGCGGAAGTCGCTGAAGGTCATGGGCCGAGCCGCCCGGTTTGGGGTCGGCGCAGCTGGACTGGCCCTTCAGGACAGCGGCCTCTCGATGGAGAATGAAGATCCGGAACGAGTTGGCGTGGTCGTCGGCACCGGGTTGATCCCAATCGACCTCGCCGAGATTATGCCGATGCTTCAACGGGTCGTCGAGGAAGATGGCAAGTTCGACCTGAACAACCTCGACCAGTCGAATACGACTCCGATGTTTCCGCTTTGGTTGCTGAAGTATCTGCCGAACATGGTGTCGGCGCACATCTCGATGATGTTCAACGCCCAGGGCCCGAATAGCACCGTGACGACCGCCTGTGTCGCGGGCACCCAGGCGATCGGCGAAGGCTTCCGGCTCGTGGCGCGCGGCGATGCGGACATCATGCTCGCGGGCGGGGCCGACAGTCGGCTCGACCCGCTTCTCATGATGGCCTACACGGCTCTGAACACCCTGAGCCGCTGCACCGATCGCCCGCCCGAGGAAGTGTCCCGCCCGTTTGACCGGACCCGCGATGGCTTCGTCCTCGGCGATGGTGCGGGCATGCTCGTGCTTGAAGACTACGACCGGGCCACGAAGCGCGGGGCCAAGGTTTACGCGGAAATCCTCGGGTTCGGCAGCAGTTTCGATGCGTACTCGATCATCAAGCCGGACCCCGATGGCCGTGGCGCCGCTCGGGCGATCAAGGCCGCGATGAACGAGGCCCGCGTCGATCCCTCCGAGATCGGCTACATCAACGCGCACGGCACCAGCACCCGGCTCAATGATCAGATGGAAACCGTCGCGGTCAAGAAAGTGTTCGGCGAGTCGGCCCGCACGATTCCGATCTCGTCGATCAAGTCGATGATCGGCCACTCGATCGCCGCGTCGGGTGCGGTCGAAGCGGTCGCCGTCGCGATGGCCCTGAGCGAGAAAGTCGTCCCGCCGACGATCAACCTGCACAACCCCGACCCGAACTGCGACCTCGACTGCGTGCCCCTGACGGCCCGCGACCACGCCCCACGCCTGGCGCTGTCCACGAGTTTCGGCTTCGGCGGCCAGAATGGGGCGCTGGTCATGAAGGCGGCGTGAATCGAGCCGCGGCCCGTATTATGGCCCCATCGCTCGCGGGGGCCTCCCATGCGTCCATTCGCATACGTTGTTCTGTTCGCTTCGGCCGCCCTGGCCGAACCGCCGACGAAGAACCCAACCTACGTCCGACTCAAGGCCCACATCGATTCCGTGCCGTCGATCGACACGCACGATCATCTGTTCCCCTTCGACCAGCTTCCCGGCTACGTCGAGACCGAGGCCGGCAAAGGGATGAACCTGGCGGGCCTGTGGCGGAACAGTTACGTCACGCGGGTGAAGGGCATCACGCCTTGGACGCCGGGGGGCAAGTTCACCGACTGGTGGGCCAAGGCGAAGCACGACTTCGACGATGTCCGGGCCGTCAGCTTCTACCGCTATCAAGCGATCGCCATCCAGGACCTGTACGGTATCGACTTCGACCGGATCACGGACGCCCAGGCGGCCGACCTCGATCGCCGCATCTATCGCAACTATTTGAACAAGGACTGGCTCTACGAAGTCGTCACCAAGCGGGCGAACATCGAGTTGATGTTCAACGACCCTTACTGGGCCCGCCTCGATTTCAAGACCGACTACCCGTTCGGCGTTCTGGTGTTCAACGTCACAACGTTGACGCGCGGCTTCAACCCGGCCGAGTTCAAGAGCAAATTCGATAGCCCCTACGAGTTCGCCAAGGACCAGAAACTCCCGGTCGAAACCCTCGCGGATTATCTGAACGTGTTGGAGAAACTGTTCGTCACCGCCAAGGCGAAGGGGGCGGTTTGCTTGAAGACGACGCTCGCCTACGAACGAACGTTGGACTTCGCGAACGTGCCGCGCGAGCGGGCCGAGCGTGTGTTCGGTCAAGCCCGGTCGAAGCTCACGCCGGCCGAGATCAAGGAGTTCGAGGACTTCATCTTCTGGCGGCTCGTCGAACTGAGCGCCAAGCACGAGTTGCCATTCCAGATTCACACCGGCGACGCCCGTATTCAGGGCTCGAACCCGATGAACCTCGTCGACCTGATCGAGGCCAACCCGAAGACGAAGTTCATCCTGTT
>JANLUE010000692.1:0-2121 GCA_031363325.1 Gemmataceae bacterium | reverse complement strand
GGCGTCGTGCATCCGGGCGGCCCACAGGTCGGGGTCGTCGGGTGGCTGAAGCCGAGGCAAGTCGCCGTAATATTCAACGAGTAGCGAGGCGGGCACGACAAGTACTCCCGGCTCGGCCGGAAGGATGACTGGGGAGCGAGTCGAGGAAGGATCAGTGTAACCGGACAGACGAACGAGGGGGAGTCAAAATTCGCAAAAATATCGCAAACCGTTCCCCAATTGTGCCATCGCGTGCTAAACTTTCGCCCCGACAGAAACCCCTGAGTCGGCCAATCGCCCGATTTCGGCCCGAGTTCACTTCCAAAATTGATCGCCGATGCGAGTTCGCCCGCCGCGCGACGTTACCGAACCGTTGCGCCAAACCGCGTCCCGCCAGCGTACAAAGAGGCATCGCCACCTCGCCCACTCCAAACGGAGGCCGTATGCGCGTCGTACTCTCTCTCGCGATCGCCTTGATGTTGGTTCCCACGCTGGGAGCGGCCCCCCCGGCCGGCGACAAAACCAAAGCGAAGGCCATCGACCTGGTCCTTTGCCTCGACACCTCGAACAGCATGGATGGACTGATCGATTCGGCCAAGCGCAAGCTGTGGACGATCGTCAACGACCTCGCCAAGATCGAACCGGCCCCGACGTTCCGCGTCGCCCTCTATTCGTACGGCAACGACACGTATTCGCCGGCCACCGGTTGGGTTCGCAAGGACCTCGACCTGACGACCGACCTCGACGAAGTCTACCGCCAACTCTACGCCCTCCGAACGCAAGGCGGGACCGAGTTGGTTGCTCGCGTGAGTCGAACCGCGTTGAGCGAACTGAAGTGGACCGAAGGGGACGATGTGCTGCGGATCATGTTCGTCTGCGGCAACGAGCCGGCCAATCAAGACAAAGAGGTTGGCTACGAAGCGGTCGCCTCGGCAGCGAAGGCGAAGGGGGTCGTGATCAACGCGATCTTCTGCGGCGCGGCCAATCATGCCGACGCCTTCAGTTGGATCGCGTTCGCCAAGGCCTGTCACGGCAAGTTCGCGAACATCGATACGGACAAAGCCGAGATCGCGATCGTGACGCCCTTCGATGGCGAAATCGAGAAGTTGAGCACGAAGATCAATGAGACTTGCGTCTGGTATGGCGCGAAGGGTCGCGGGGCGGCCGCGAATCAACTGGCTCAGGACGCGAACGCGGCGAAGGAAAAGGGCGGCGTCGCGGCCGATCGCGGCGTGACCAAGGCCGGCAAGTTCTATTGCAACGCCGAGGCCGACCTGATCGACCGCATGCAAACGGACAAGACGTTCGACATCACCAAGATGAAAGACGAAGAGTTCCCGGAAGACATGCGCAAGATGAAGCCCGAGGAACGGCTCGCCCATTTGAAGAAGAAGGCCGAAGAACGGGCCGAGATCCAGAAGAAAGTCGCCGACCTGGCCGCCAAGCGCGCCAAGTTCATCGCCGACGAAAAGAAGAAGTCGCCGAAGAGCGCCACGGAAAAGGCCTTCGACGACGCGTTGACCGCCATGCTCCGCGAGCAGACTGCCGCCAAGGGGATGACGGTTCGAAATTGAGAAGTTGCAAACGTCCGGCGTCCCCCGGGGTTGATCGCGTCGCGACCTACCCTGGGACACGATGTACAACACGAACACCCTCCGATTGATTCCCGCCTTCGTCGATTTCCGTTACTCCCGCGTTACACCTTTCGGGGCCTCCGCCACGTTACAATGGCGTCGCCCTCGCCCTCGCCCACGAGCCATCGGAGGCCGCACATGCGCGCCGGTCTTTCGCTTCTCGCTTGCCTGTGTTTTCTGCCGACGACCCGTGCCGCGGAGAACACCGCCAAGCCGGTCGATGTCGTTCTCTGTCTCGACACATCCGGCAGCATGGATGGGCTGATCGACTCGGCCCGCCGCAAACTATGGACGATCGTGAACGATCTGGCCAAGGCCGAGCCGACGCCGAACCTCCGGGTCGCCCTCTACAGCTACGGGAACAATTCGTACGACCGCGCGACCGGGTGGGTCCGCAAGGAAACCGACCTGACGACCGACCTCGACGAAGTCTACAAGAAGTTGCACGCGCTCAAGATCGCGTCGACGGGCAGCGAGGAATACGTCGCCCGGGTCGGTCAGGCGGCGC
>JANLUE010000670.1:0-10298 GCA_031363325.1 Gemmataceae bacterium | reverse complement strand
ACTTCCATTTCGCGCATCTGCTTTTCGAGCGACCCCTCGTCGTCGCGAAGCTGCGCCCGCTCAGTCTCCAGCGTCCGACGTTCCTGGGCGACCTTGGCGCTTTCCTGCTCGAGTTCGTCCGACCACTCTTCCAGTTCGGTCTTGGTCTTCGGCTTTTGGGCGATCTGCGTCTTCAACTCGGTAATCTGGGCCTCGGCGATGTTCAATTGCTCACTACGAACGTTCAATTCCGTCTGGGTCCGCTGTTCTTGTTCGCTGGCTTCCGAGAGCAGTGAACGCATTTCCTCCAGGAGGCCCTGAAGTTGATGGTTCTCGGCGCGAGCGGCTTCGAGGACGGTGTCGGCCTCGAGGTGCGCCGGCCGGGTCAGATGGGGCAGGTCCCGGGGCGTGGGCCTTGGACCGGGTGCTGGGGTCGGGTTTCGGGGCCGGAATGGCGGCGGGTCGGCCACGAGGTCGGCGACGAGCAGATCGCTGGCATCTTCGTCGTTTGACGTATCGAGGAGCGCGACGCCGGGGTCGCGATAGCCGCCAGCTGAGCGCGCCGGTGGATTGGCGGACTCGGCGGCGGCCGGAGCGGCGCTCGCCGGGGCGAAGAGTCGGCGGCGCAAGTCCGCAGTGGTCAGGCGTGGGGAGCTATTGGCCATCGGCGGCCTCTTGGTGTTCCAGCGCAACGAGTTGCGGCCACGGGTAGGGGGTGGCCGTCGTCCGGGCGGTCTGGGATGGTTCGTCCCGGAAAACCTAATGTGCGGAATGAGCAAGTCAAATCAAAGTCTCCAACCCCGTAATGCGTGCCGGTCGGGCGGGATGCAGAATCCGCCCCGGCGGGTCGCGCGCGGTTCCCGCCAACGAAAGCCTTGCGTCCGCGTTGCAAAAGGTGAAGATCGAAACCAACGGGTGTTCGGGTGCATCTGGAATTTCTTGGGATGGAATCGGCTTCGGGCCTCTCCGGTCTTTCGCTCGGCAGGCGATTGCTCGGGCCGTCGAGGCCCGAAGGCGATTCAATCCCAAGAAATTCCGGCTGCACCCCGGGTCTTCCGCCGCACCGCAATTATCTGGCGGGCGGGTGATGGATCGGATAAGATCGACCCATCCCGGCCCCTTTCGCGTTCCACGTCCTCCGGGGCCCATGTCCCCGCCGGATCCGACTCAGGAGTGTCTGGTCCATGAGTTTCCTTAACCGGCTCAAATGGGTGTCCGCCGCCCTCGCCGTGGCTGGCGCGGTCACAAGCGCCGCCGTCTGGGGCGACCCGGCACGGCCCCGACCGACCGACCCCGCCGTACCGATCAGCAAACTGGTCTCCGACGATCTCGTCGGCCGGTTTACGAACAAGCCGGCCGTCACTTACCAGACCCAGGCCGGCGAACTTTATTTCGCCGTCCAGGTCAAGCCGGAACTGGCGGCCCCGGCCCCCCGGCCGCGCGACATCCAAATCCTCGTCGATTGCTCGGCCAGCCAGGCCGGCGCTCCGCTCGACGCGGCCCGCCGCGTCGCCCGCGAAGTGCTCGCGGCCGCCGGCGAGTCCGATCGCGTCTCGATCTGGACCGTCGCCACGCCGAAGACCACTCGCAACCTCGTCAAGGGTGGCGGGCTGAAGTTGGCGACCGAAGCCAAGTCCGCGCTCGCCGGCCTCGACGCCGAATACGCGTCCGGCGCGATCGACCTCAAGGACACGCTCAACCGCGTCGCCAAAGAGTTCGATGGCAAGGCGACTCGCCAGCAAGTCATCCTGTATTTGGGTGACGGCGAAAGCGCCCTGAACCCGCTCGACGAGAAGGCTCGCTACGCCCTCGCCGACGACCTGCACGCTCAGAAGATCGCGTTCTACGCGGTCCCGCTCGGCCTGCCGAACAACGCCCATAACCTGCACACGCTCGTGAGCGGGACCGGCGGAACGGTGCTGCGACCGGTCGACGAGAAAGACGTTGACCCCCAGGCCGCGGTCAAGGCGCTCGCCACGCGGTTCCACAAGGCGCTCGGCGTCGCGGTTCTGGAAGGGGCCAAGGGGACTCCGTCCGCCGAGGTCGCGGAACTGTTCCCGAACAAGCTGCCGCCGCTTCGGGCCGACGTGCCAACGCTGATCGTCGGCCGTTACGCCAAGGGCAAGGCCCCGGCGAAGTTCGAACTGACGCTCGAAGGCAAGGTCGCCGGTTCCGCCGCCACCGCGACGGTCTCGCATGCCCTGCCGAACGCGTCGGCCGACAACTACTTCCTCGGCTCGATGGTCGCCCAGTGGCGCAACTCGGGCCGCATCGACGCCCCGGCCATGTTGCGGGCGGACCGCACGTTGGCCTTGGCCTTCGAAGCGACCCGCCTGGCCCGCGAAGAGTTCGTGGAACAGGCCGACTGGGCGCTCGGCTCGAAGAAGATCGATACGGCCAAGGAACTGTACAACGCCGCCCTCAAGCTCGACCCGGTCGACCCGCGCGTGCTGGCCGGCCTCAAGCTCGTCGGTCGCCTCGAGAAGGGCGAAGTCTCGATCGAGCAACTCCAGAAGGCGTTGAAGGCGACGCCGGCCGGCCCCCGGATCGATGGCGATCTGTTGGCCCAAGACGACAAGAAAGATCCGAAGGGCCCGGCCATCAAGGCCGACGAGCCCGCCAAGGCCGCCGAGCCGAACGCCCTGCTGAAGCAGGAGGAAGCTCGCCAGCGCATTCGCGAACAGCAGACGAACGTCGCCGTCGAGGAGACGTTGCGGCGGGCCAAGGCCCTGCTCGATACGGGCGACCCCAAGAGCGCCAAGGACTTGCTCATCGCTCAACGCGACAGCATCCGGGTGATTGGCGATGTCCGCGAAGGCACTCGAGTGGCCTTGTTGAACCGCATCGAAATCCTGCTCCAGTCGGTCGTTGAGAAGGGCGATGCGATCGTTCGTCAACGGGCCGAGGAGAACGAGCGGATCGCTCAGGCGAACGCCAAGCTTCGAGCCCAGGATCAGGTCGCGGCCCGCGAGGAACATATCCGCGAGCGAATCCGATCGTTCGGCACGCTCATGAACCAGGCCCGGTACGAGGACGCGTACCGCGAAGCCCTGGTGATGGAAAACGAAGCCCTGAACGCCGGCTACGGCAGCCCGGGCGCGACTTTCGCCGTCGGCCGAATCGGCCAGGCGGCCGCCAACTACCACGAGTTCCGCGAACTGGTTCGGCTCCGCGAAGATCGCTATCTGCTCTCGATGATGGAAGTCGAGAAGTCGCACATGCCGTACCCCGACGAGCCGGCGGTCCACTTCCCGCCCGCCAAAATCTGGCGCGAACTGACCGCTCGTCGTCGAACCTTCGCCAGCACCGACTTCGATCGGACTTTGACTCCGCGCAAGCAGCAGAAGTATCAGATGTTTCAGAACTCGCTGCTGCAATCGCTCAGTCTCAACGAGTCGCGAACCTTCATCGAAGGCGAAGTCGAGTTCAAGGAACTGCTCAAGGACCTCCAGACGCTGATCTCGAACAAGATGCGTCAGGACGTGCCGCTGTACGTGAACTGGCGAACCTGGAAGGACGCCAACGCCCAGACGACGCTGAGCAGCCAGCGGATCAACCTCGCGACCCTCAAGGACGCGAACGACCGCCCGCTGCCGGAAATCACCTTCAAGACGTTGCTCGAACTGGTCACGCGCCAGGTCGGTGCCTCGTTCTGGGTGACGCCGGACTTCATCGAAATCGTCGAAATGGATCACGCCAAGGAAGCGAAAGTCTTCAAGGTTCTGCCGGTCGAAGACCTGATCATCCCGATCCCGAATGCCGTCAACCAGCTCTCGCTGCAACAACAGTTGCAGGTGCTGGGTCAACAGTTCAGTCTGGCCGGCGGTAACGCGTTCGGTCAGGGTGGTGCGTTCGGCGGCCAGGTTGGTGGATTCGGCGGGTTCGGTGGCGGTCAGCAACAGGGGGGTGGCGGCGGCGGTATGCAGAACGTCGGCAACATCTTTCAGGGGGCCGGTGGCGGCCAGGGGGGTGGTGGCGTACTGGGCTTCGGTGGTGGCAACGTCGGCCAGTTCGGCAACCTCGGTGGTCAGTTCGGCTTCCAGGGTGGTCGACAGGGTACCGACCTCGTGACCGAACTCGTCGTTTTGATCCAGACGGTCGTCGATCCGGGCTTCTGGACGCCGAACGCTCTGGCCGGTGGTCGTGGCGCGGCCGTTCTGCTCGGTGGCAACGCCCCGCAGGATCCGGTCGTCGATGATCCCGGTGAAGAGAATCTCAAGAACCGCATGATGTTCAACGTCAGCACGCGGTCGCTGATCATCTTTGGTCGGTCTCGGCAACACCGGTCCACGCCGGGTCGGCCGCTCGTCAAGGACGCGATGGTCGCCGCCCCGGGGCTGAACCCGGACGGCCGAGCCGTCGCCGCGAATACGCCGAAGCCGGCCGGCAACGGGACGAAGCCGGGTGGCACACTCATCACGACCCGACCGAAGCCGAAGGATCCGATCGACGCCGAACGGATTTGGAAGCAAGCGGCCGAACGTGGCCTGCTCGATCCGGGCAAGGTGATCGCCTGTGCGGACTTCCTGGTCGAAGCCCGCGAGTTCAAGAACGCCTCGGAGCTTCTGAAGGCTAGCCTGCGTCGGGGCATCACGCCGGAACGCTGGTACCAGGAAGCCCTGGCCATCGCGTTGGAGGAGAGCCAGGGTTCGGCCGATGAGATCGAACGGGCTCGCCTGTCCGCCATCGACCTCGACCCGAAGGACGCCCCGACGTACCTGTCGGCCGCCAAGTTCCTCAACGAATCGGGCGACCCGGACGGCGGCATCCGGCTTTGCAAAGTGGCGGCGGCCCTCGAGCCGAACGTCGCCGACCCGTACCTGAGCGCCTTGGCCTGTGCCAACAACCCGAAGGCGACGGCGAGCTACGACGTGTCGGCCTTCGCGGCCGGCGGGTTGCTGAATCGCGACTGGGCCCTGGACGGTGGTAGCTACCACTCCCAGGCTCAGAAGCACTTGCTCGAAACGGTCAAGCGATTGGTCGCCGAGAACAAGAAGGGCGACGCCACGAAAGTCGCGGCCATGGTCGAAGCCCAGACCCGACGCGATCTGACGATCGAACTGATGTGGGCCGGCCAGCACGTGGACCTCGATCTCCGCGTGAAGGAACCGATTGGCTCGATCTGCTCGTTCCGCCAGGTCGCCACGACCGGCGGCGGGTCGCTCAAGGAACGCGTCTACGATCGCAAGGAACAGTCGTACGTCGAAACGTACTCGGCCGCCGAGGCGTTCAACGGCGAGTACAAGGTCACGGTCTACCGCGTGCACGGGACCCCGCAGGGCGAGAAGGCCCAGCTCAAGGTGACGCGGCACAAGGGCACGCCGAACGAGGCGGTCGAATACGTTCCGGTCGAGATCAAGGCCGGCGGGACGGACCCGGAAGTGACGATCGCTCTGGAAGCCGGCCGACGCAAGGACCTCGCGGCCCTGCCATCGCCGATGGATCAGGCCAAGTTCCGCTCCAAGCCGCAACAGAGCAACCAGGTGATGAACCGGTTGCGAGCCATGGCTTCGGGCCTGCCGATGAGCAACACGTCGATGGGCGGTGGCGTTGGCTCGACGAACAACCCGTTGACCTCGGCCGGCATGGGCGGCCTGGAAAACCGAACGGGCGACATCTCCTGGTCGACCCGCCTCGGCTCCGAACGATCGGTCGGGCTGGACATCCGCTCGGAGACGACCATCCGCGCCGATGGCAAGGCCCAGGTGCGAGCCACCCCGGTGTTCGACACCCTGGCCGCCGACGCGAAAGTGAAAATCGACCTGATCCCCGGCGGCAGCGACTGAGCCTTCGACCGGAGTGATTGAGAATCGACGCGGCCCCTGGGGAAACCAAGGGGCCGCGTTCGTTGGCTGACGCCGGGGTGCATCGTTTCTGAAATCGCGAGTCGTTGCCCTATGGTCGGCGAGGCGCGGGCGCGGTTGGTGGAATCATGAAGAGGCTGGACACTTTCCCCGCCACATCTCCACGAATCGTTCGTAGTCCGCCGGCGTATCGACGCCACGCCCCGCGTGGTTCACGGTGCCGACGCGAATCATCCAGCCGTGACCCAACGCCCGGAGTTGTTCGAGCTTCTCCAATTGTTCGAGCGGGTGCGGCGGCAAGGCGGCGAGTCGAAGCAGCGCTTCTCGGCGGTAGGCGTAGAGCCCGAGATGATGCAAGAACTTCGGCGGGACGCGTGCCAAGTCCGGTTCGGCATCGCGAACGAACGGGATCGGGCTGCGGCTGAAATACAGGGCCCGCCCCGAGTCGTCGCAGACGACCTTTACGCAGTTCGGGTCGCGGTACGCTTCGACCGACGCGAACGGCATGGCGAGCGTCGCCATCTCGGCACGGGGGTCGTCGCGCATCAACTGGGCGAGCAGTTCGAGTGCGGCCGGCTCAACGAGCGGTTCGTCCCCCTGGACGTTGATGATCAATTCGACAGCGAGCGTCGCAGCTACCTCGGCAATGCGATCGGTCCCGGACGGGTGGTCCGTACGGGTCATGATCGCCCGGCCGCCAAAACTCTCGACGGCCGAGACGATCCGTGTATCGTCCGTCGCCACGAGGACCGCATCGACTCCGGGCACGAGGCACGCGCGTTCGTAGACGTGTTGGACGAGGTACTTGCCGGTCGCGCGAAGCAGTGCCTTGGCCGGCAGGCGGGTCGAGGCGTAGCGTGCCGGTATGACGATGGCCGTTCGCATGGATGGGAGTGTACCGCCGACGAACTCATCGGGGAAGGCACGAACGAAGGGCTCGATTGGGCAGGTCGATCCGGTTCTCGGGGAGGCCCGCCGGTCGAAATTCATCTCTTGCAATAATCCTTCGACTTCGGCCGAATCGAATCTACCTAATCGACCTATTTTGCCCGTCATGCGACGGCAGTTTCGTTTTGGAAAGGGAAATCGATTGTTAGGATCACTCTGGCTTTGCGGTCCAGCCGACCCCTCTCGGCCACCGCGAGTGCTTCCCCCCAGCTGAGCCGGCGGTCGTCGGCTTCGAGCACTCGACGTGACGAGTAAACCCTTGGACCGCTCCCTTCTCGCAAAGGGTCTCCGTCCATGTTTCTGAATTCGTGGAAGGCGAGGGTCGTGCCGGCCTTCGCTCTGGGAGTGGCGATCGTCGCTTTCAGTCAGCGTTCGGCGGTCGGCCAACCGCCGCCGAACAAGGCACCTGTTCTCACGACGATGAACTTGACTCAGCTGGACGCGCACAAGTTCACCATCTCAGGGACGGTCAGCGACAACACGCCAAGCACGTGCAAAGTCACGTTTACTGGCAAGATCACGGGCACGGTCAATTGCGACGCGTCCGGAAACTTCAGCTACACGGCCGAAGCTTCGGACATTGGCAATGTGACCGGGACGCCGAACGATGGCTCGCAGAATGGGGCCACCCTCACCAAGGCAACTCCGAACAGTTCGCCGACCGTTGGCGGCTTGACGGCCGTTGGCGCGGGCCGAGGTGCCGTCACGTTCTCAGGAACGGTGACCGATGAGTTCCCGAGTGGCCTGACGGTCGTCATCAGTGCAACGCACGGCAGCACGTATGCCCTGACGTTGGCGAACGGTTCATTCACGACAACAATGTCTTCACTGCCCCCGGGGGCGACCGGTACGGCGACGTTCACGGCCTACGATCAATGGGGCGCGACGGGGACCGGCACGATTTCCTACACCGTGCCAAACTGACGAAGCCTCGCAACGCAATCCTTTGGCCCCGCGATCGCGCGATCGCGGGGCCGTTTCGTTTCCCCCGCGGACCGCAATTCGTTAGACTGTTCTTTTGGGTCCACCCGCGCACCGGACACATTTTTTTCGATGTCCGCTCCGACCTCGATCGACGCACTGCCGGCCGACGAACTGCAACGGCTCCACGCCGTGCTCGATCAGTTCGAGGCCGCGATTACGCAAAACTCGGCCGCCGACCTGACCCAGTTCCTGCCGCCGAAAGCCGACCCGAAGCACCGCATTTATCTCATCGAACTCGCCAAGGCGGACATCTTCTGCCGCTGTCGAACCGGCGATGAGCGATTGGTCGAAGGTCACCTGTACGCCTGGCCCGAGTTGCGAAGCAACGCGCCGGACCTGTTGGCCCTCGTGTGGGAAGAGTACCAGGCGCGACGGCGACATCGGCCGCAGGACTTGAAGGAGTACGAACGCCGCTTCCCCGAAGTCTTTGCGTCGCTTCAGCAAAAGATCGAGACGGCCTCGAACATCTCGACGCCGGCGAGCCCATCGGCCGACGCGGCGAACGACCACACCCGGACGAAAAAGCAGCCGGTCCCCCCGATCATCTTGATGCCGAATGCGCGGCCGAACCTCGGCGTCTCGGATCGCGTGCTCTCCGTCGGCGGGGGCTATCGACTGCAACGGCGCATCGGGTCCGGCAGCTTCGGCGAAGTTTGGCGCGCCGAGGCACCCGGCGAAATCCCAGTGGCCGTCAAGATCATTACCCGGCCGCTCGACCACGATGAAGCGAAGCGCGAGCTCAGCGCCCTCGAACTGATCAAGAAGATCGCCCACCCGTTTCTGCTGTCGACGCAAGCGTTTTGGCCGCTCGAGGAACGCCTGGTCATTGTGATGGAACTGGCCGACGGGAGTTTCTCGGATCGGCTCGCCCAGGTTCAGGCCAAGGGGCTCAAGGGCATCCCGGTGCCCGAATTACTCGCCGGCATGCGTGAAGCCTGCGAAGCGATCGACTTCCTCCACGAGAAGCGGATCATCCATCGCGACGTGAAGCCGGCCAACATCTTGACGCTCGGCAAGCACATCAAGGTCGCTGATTTCGGGCTGGCTCGGGCGCATCAACTCGACCCGACGATGCAGAAGACCACGTCCGGGACGCCGGCCTACATGGCCCCGGAACTTTGGCACGGCGACCCCGCCGTCCCGGCCAGCGACCTGTACGCGTTGGCCGCGACGTACTTCGAATTGCGGCTCGGCCGACGGCTATTCGCCGACACCGGCATGGTTCAGATGATGTTGAGCCACATCGAGTCGGAACCGAACTTGAAGGAGCTCGAGCCGGACGAAGCGACCGCCGTCCGCAAGGCGCTCGCCAAGGACCCGAAGCAGCGACACAAGACTTGCATGGAGTTTTGGCGCGAGTTGCGGGAGGCACTCGACCCGGTGCGCATGGCGACCGAAGTCGGACCCGACTCGATCACGTTGCCCAACTCCGCGTTGCACACGCCCCTCCGCAGACCGACCCGCGAATCGGAGACTCAGAACTACCCGCCGCCGGCACTCCGCTCGGCCCAGGCACCGACCTGGCGAACCGGCGACTTTCCCCGCCGGAAGTCGCGCCGCGGTCGTTGGCTCGTCGTGTTCGCGATGTTGGTGCTCGCCGGAGGGGGGAGCTTTGGGGCGTGGAAGATGGGGTTGTTCAATCTTCAGATGATCTCGGAAGGACTGGTTCGATCGAAGAACGATAACTCCGACACCGGAGATTCAGGACCGAAGTTGGGCGTGTTGCCGCCGGGGTTCGAACCGGTCCCCGGAAACGGCGAGGTCACAATTGGTGGTCGGATTTGGCCGAAGCGAATCGTCAAGAAACTTCGCGGCGATATTGGTCCGGACTTCGCCCTCGTCGTTTCAAAGAACAATGCGGTCGATCCGTTCTACATGATGCGGACGAAAGTGTGGAATCAATTGTTGCGGAGCTACCGAAAGGAATTCGACATTCAGGCCGATGGCACGCCGTTTCTCGGCGTGGGCGACGTGTGGCGGATATGCATGGCGTGTGCACTTCAAGTTTCGTTTTGGAGCGACCCCGAATGGCCAAGCCTGCCGGCGTATTTCATCAGCGTTGACGAAGCGCAAGAGTTCGCCAAAAGGCTCGGCGGCTCGCTACCGACCGTGGCCCAGTGGGACGCGGCCGCCGGGCTCGAAGAATCGACGACCCTGGTCGGCCCGTTTCTCGGCACCAATACCACGTTTCTGCCCGGCGAATTCGCCTTAACGACACCGATGACCCAAAACGGACGACCCCGGCCGGTCGAAACCTCGACTCGCGACCAGAGCCCCTACGAATGCCGCGACATGGCGAGCAACGGCTACGAATGGACGCGAAACATCGAAATTCACGATGGCATCAACGATCATCCGGTCCCATTCAGCGAGAAGGACAAGAACGTGACCGTCGTGATCCGCAGTCATTCGTTCAATCAGACCTTGCCCTATCGATTTGCGGATGCCGGCATGCACAATCAGCCGCGCTTCGACGAGACGACGAGGCAACCCCTTGTGCGCCAGGACATTGGATTTCGAGTCGCGATTCGGCTTCCCTGACACGGACGTTAGCCGCGAGGCGTAGGTTGGACGGAGCCGAGC
>JANLUE010000647.1:0-5638 GCA_031363325.1 Gemmataceae bacterium | reverse complement strand
GTCGAAGAACTCCTGACTTCGGGCAGAAACGTCGAAATCATTCCACGAGGGGCCAATAGGACACCAGATTTCAGGATTGACGGAATTCCGCATGAGCTTAAGACGGTTTCAGCGGTCGAAGGCCTATCTGCTGACCGGCTTTCAGCAGCGGTCTCAAGTCGGATAATGGACGGTCGCGGCCAAGCAGGACACATAGTCGTTGATGTACGAGGGCAGGCCGGAATGACGCAGGCAATTGCCGAACGTTCAATCGCCAGGGCCTTTGGGGCCGACAATCGACTCGGCGGCAGCATACAATCGATCCGAATAATCGGCAACGGTTTTGACATCACAGTTCCTCGTCGAGCGCCATGACATGCAAAAGCAAGCGATGCTTGAAGAGATGAAAGATCGAGTTCAACGCGACATCGACCACTTCAATGGAACGATGCCGGAGCGAGTAGCTATTGCATGGGACGGATATCTGGCCGCACTATTGGAATGGGGTCTAATCTCTGTGGATGGGCACAAAACTGCAACCGATTTGCTGCCGCCAATCTCCAACAATCCGGTGATTGGGATATTCCTCGGAAGACGATAAATGGATTGAATCAGGGGGCGGGCAACCGGACGGCCACGATCGACGAGTTGGAGCGGCGGACGACGGTCGTGTACGACGCCCGGAACCAGGCGACGACGCGGATCGACCCGCTGGGGTATCGGACGACGTTGACATTTGATGCGGTCGGGAACGCGACGGTGTTGATCGACCCGGTGGGGAACCGGACGACGTGGACGTTCGACGCGCTCGACCGGGCGGTCGAGGAGTACAACCCGCAGAACAAGCTGGCGACGGTGGCCTACGACGCGGCGGGTCGGGCGAGTGGGCGAACGGATCGGGTGGGTCGGCGGATCGACTACGGGTACGACACGGCGGATCGGATGACGACGGAGAAGTGGTACGCGGCGGGCGGGTCGCTGAGTCAGACGCAGACGTTCGTGTACGACGCGGCCAATCGGCTGACGGGCGCGGCCGACCCGGACGGGGCGTACACGCTGACGTACGATGCGGCCAATCGGGTGACGAACGCGCTGGAGCCGTTCGGGCTGTCGTTAACGTTCACGTACGACGCGAGCGGCAATCGAACGAAGGTCGATGACTCGAAGGGCGGGGTCACGACGAATACGTACGACGCGGTCGGCATGTTGACGAAGCGGGAGTTGACCGGGACGAGCGCGACGTTGCGCGAGGACTTCGGGTACGACGCGGCCCATCAGATGACCTCGGAGACGCGGTACAGTGATTTGGCCGGCACGACGAAGGTCGGCGACACGCTGAACACGTTCGACGAGTCGGGCCGGCTGACGAAGCGGCAGCACCGGAACGGCTCGAACACGGTGCTGTGGACGGGGACGTACACGTTCGATGCGGCCGACCGGCTGACGGCCAAGATCGAGAACGCCACGACGACGAGCTATTCGTACGACGCGTTCGATCAGGTCGTCAAGGACGGGTCGGCCGCGACGGTGACGTACGACGCCAATGGCAATCGAACCAATACGGGCTACACGACCGGGACCGGCAATCGGACGACGGCGGACGGGACCTGGACGTACACGTTCGACGACGCGGGGAACGTCACGAAGCGGTCGAAGGGCGCGTCGGCCGAGACCTGGACCTACGTCTACGACCAGGACAACCAGTTGGTGAGCGCGGAACAACGGGCGACCGACGGCGGGACGTTGCAGGGCAAGGTCGAGTACGCGTACGACGCGTTCGGGAATCGACTGAGCCGCAAGCAGTACAACGGCAGCCTAACACTGACGAGCGAAGAGCGGTTCGGTTACGACGGCTGGGATACGAGCAAGCCCGGCGCGATCGGCAGTGAGAACTTCGACCCCTGGGTGGACCTGGACGGGAGCAACGCGCTCACCGCCCGGCGCGTGTACGGCACGGGCTTCGACGACCTCGACGCCAAGGTGGCGTCGGGCGGGACGGTGAACTGGTACTTGACGGACAACCAGGGGAGCGTCCGCAACCTGACCAACTCGTCGGGCGCGCTGGTCGGCACGATCGTGTACGACGCCTTCGGCAAGACGACGAGTTCGAGCGGCACGACCGACCGGTACGGCTACACGGGCCGCGAGTGGGACTCGTTCCTGGGACTGCAATATTCGCGAGCGCGCGTCTATGACCCGACCATCGCCAAGTGGTACTCGGCGGACCCGCTGGGGTTTGGGGCGGGCGATGCGAATTTGTACCGGTATGTTGGCAATCGAGCCACGGGGGCGAGAGACCCGAGTGGGCAGTACATCATCTTCAACTCGCGCGATACGGTCGAAGCCTGGTCAGCGTGGTTGAGTCGCACCGACCACGGCGATGGCATCCGGGCGGTCTCCCATCGAATCGTCGATCTTGGCGACGGACGATACACGATCGAATTCCTGTCACCAGACGACCCAGAGTCCGCTCTTAGAGATTTGGACAACTTCAAGCGGCTGATGGAGAAGTACTACGGCCCCGGCAACGGCGACATCGTGGACCAGTGGATTTCCTCGATGCGAAGCGGCGGCCTTTACGGCGACGACAACCACTTCGAGGTTCGGGACAAGCCGAACTCCGGCAATGGCGTTGGCGTCGCGATCTACGGGACTTCGATTTCTTGGAGCGCAATTCAAGAGGCAATTGAGCAGCACTACCAACGGCTGGAGCGCCGGTATGCTTGGTTGCTACGCGGGTACAACGGCGTGGAACTTCCGACGATCGGCAGCAAAGACGGACCCGGCTGGGAGCCGGACTATAAGAAGCGGCTGGAATACATCATCAAGCAACTGGAGTGCCAGCGGGGCAACTCGCCGGTGACGGAAGCCGAGCGCCGCCAGATCGAAGCCGAGCTGCGCATCCTGGAGATGCGTCGAAGGAAGGCCGCCGGCTTAAAGCCACTGCCGAACGTAAACCTACAGTGGGCGGTCGCTTTCCCGATCGTGGCGCCCTTCCTCGCTTTCGCGTTCATACGGTTTCCGGGAGTTTTTTGGTGGTTTGCCAGATGGAACCTCAGAAAGACACTTGAATCGATCGTCAAAGATCGACCAGGAGCTGCCATTGTTCGGGCTGATCCAAATGGAAGGTGGGTAATATTTGAACAGAATGGAATACGATACATAATGTTTGACTCTAGGCACGCAAGACCGCTATCAAATGGGCCATTAGGACCAGGTCGCAATTCGCCGGAAACCGGTGCGGCCGTCGGCCCTGATGGTAACGTTCTTGTACTTGAGGGAATGCACCGCCTAGAAGGAATCCAACGGGGTGCCACGATTCCGCCTTCAAGCGGCGGAGTTCCCGATCTTCCAGGATGGCTCATATACAGGCTATTTCCTTGAGCGTACGGACATAAGAGTCAAAAACGCCTGGAAAACACGGCGTGCGCGTTCTTTGTTTCCGAATGCTGCCAGATCTTCTGGAATAACTGCACGAACTTAATCCAAAATGCCTATACGCCCAATTGGAGGACTTAGCAATGGTAAACTCAAATGATTTGGAATGGCTCAAGAGAACTCATCAAAACAGCCTTCGGGATATCAGCAGTATTTCGGACTGGAGTACGCTCAAGAACGCGGCAATCATGCGTAAACATACTGGCGATTTAGATGGGGCAATTGAAGCGATGGAAAAGGCCGTCGGTCTGTTAAGAAAAATACCAGACTGTATTGAAGAGGCTTCCAAAGGACTAAATTATCTCGCCGCCGAACTCTATTTGGCAAAAAATGCTATTGAGCAAGCATTGGCAGCGATTCAAGAAGCGGTTGACATTTCGCAAAGTCTGAATCCGAGTATTCATGCTGACAACTTGGTAGTTCTCGCTGCGATCCAACTCAAGGGCGGTAGCTTCGCGAAGGCTCTTGCGTCGGCGCGAGAGGCACGTCAACTCTACGTGTTTGTCGGGCACACCTACGGGGTCACGCAGGCTGACGAACTTATCGGACGCATTGGTACGGAATAGGTTCTTGCTGGCCGCTGTGCGGCATCCTGTGCAAAAACTGTGCACTCGTCAGCTGCGAAGCAGTTCGTATCAGCAAATGCTGATTCGTTGATGGTTGACAGTCAGATTAATCGAGTCGTCGCTTCCTGTGCAATTACTCCGCGCCGCATCAGCTGGTCGCCAGCAACGCATCGACGAATTTGGATGTGTCGCAGTTGGCCGGCGAGCAGCGGGTGGGATCGTCTGGTCGGCGCGGACAACTGCCTGAGACTTGGCTGACGAATTGCATTTTCAACGACCAGATTTACGCCGGCGGGCCGGGTGAGCACGGCCACGGACGCGCTGGCGCAGGTCACGACGATCACGTACGACCCGGCCGGGAACGTGGCGTCGGTCACGAACGTGTCCGGGGACACGACGAGCTGGGTGTACGACGCGGTCGGGCAACGGATCGCGACGGTCGATGCGCTCGGCAACCGGACGACGGTGGTGTTCGACCTGGCGGGGAACGCGACGGCCCTGGTCGATCCGCGCGGCAACCGGACGACGTTGCAGTACGACGCGGCCGACCGGGTCGAGGCCATCATCGACGCGCTGGGCTACCGGACGACCACGGTGTTCGACGCGGCCGGGAACGCGACGGCGACGGTGAACTCGCGCGGCTACCGGACCACGTTCGCCTACGACGCGCTGAACCGGGTCGAGGCGGTGGTCGATGCGCTGACGAACCGGGCGACGGTCGTGTACGACTCGGCCGGGAACGTGACGGCCGCGGTGAACCCGCTCGGCAACCGGACGACGTTCGTGTACGACGTGTTGAACCGGGTCGAGGCGACGGTCGATGCGTTAGGCAACCGGACGACGGCGGTGTTTGACGAGGTCGGGAACCGGGTGGCCGGGGTCGATGCGCTGGGGAACCGGACGACGCTGGTGTACGACGTGTTGAACCGGGTCGAGGCGGTCGTGAACGGCCTGGGGCAGCGGGCGACGTGGACGTTCGACGCGGTGGGGAACGCGCTGACGGCGAAGGACGGGCGGGGGTACGTGACGACGTTCGCGTACGACGCGCTCGACCGGGTCAGCAAGGTGACGGACGCGTTAGGCGGAGTGACGACGATCCAGTACGCGGCCCAGAAGCGCGGCGTGTACACGACGGACCCGCTGGGGCGGACGAGCCGGACGCATCGGGACGCGGTGGGCCGGTGGGCGGAGTCGGCGGACGGGCAGATGCACCGGGTGCGGGCCGAGTACGACGGGGCGGGGAACCGGACGGCCACGATCGACGAGTTGGAGCGGCGGACGACGCTCGTGTACGACGCCCGCAACCAGGCGACGACGCGGATCGACCCCCTGGGCTATCGCACGACGCTGACGTTCGACGCGGTCGGCAACTCGACGGTGTTGATTGACCCGGTGGGGAACCGGACGACCTGGACGTACGACGCGCTCGACCGGGCGGTCGAGGAGTACAACCCGCAGAACAAGCTGGCGACGGTGGCCTACGACGCGGCGGGCCGGGCGAGCGGCCGAACGGATCGGGTCGGTCGGCGGATCGATTACGGGTATGACACGGCCGATCGCCTAACGACGGAGAAGTGGTACGCGGCGGGCGGCGCTCTCAGTCAGACGCAGACGTTCGTGTACGACGCGGCCAATCGCCTAACGGGCGCGGCCGA
>JANLUE010000646.1:0-2141 GCA_031363325.1 Gemmataceae bacterium | reverse complement strand
ATCCTGAAAAAGCTCGGCATCGACCGGGCCAAGGATTATTCGACCTACGAATACCTCGGCAACATGGGCACGGTCTCCCTGCCGCTGACGGCCGCCCTCGCCGAAGAACGCGATTTCCTGCGGCCCGGTGATCGCGTCGGTTTCCTGGGCATCGGCAGCGGCCTGAATTGCATGATGTTGGGGCTGAAGTGGTGACTCGGCCGTACCCGTTCGAATCGCACTTCCTCGACCGCGACGGCCTCCGTCTGCACTACCTCGACGAGGGTGTGGGTGACCCGGTCGTCATGGTTCACGGCAACCCGACCTGGAGTTATTACTTCCGCAATCTGGTCGCGGCCTTGCGCGATCGGTTCCGGTGCATCGTCCCCGATCACATCGGTTGCGGCCTCTCGGACAAGCCGCAACCCCCCAGGTACGACTATTCGCTCGCCAGCCGGGTCGCCGATTTGACGGCCCTACTCGATCACCTTGGCGTGACTCAGAACGTCACGCTGGTGCTACACGACTGGGGTGGCATGATCGGCATGGCCTGGGCCGCCCGACACGTGCAGGCCGTCAAGCGACTGGTGTTGCTGAACACCGCCGCGTTCCACCTGCCGAAATCGAAGCCGTTCCCCCTGCGACTTTGGCTTGGTCGCAACACGTGGGTCGGCGGCTGGCTGATCCGGGCCTGGAATGCGTTCTGCCGGCACGCGGCGAACGTCGGGGTCAAGCGTCGGCCGTTGCCGCCCGATGTGCGGGCGTGGTACCTCAAGCCCTACGGCAACTGGGCCGACCGCGTTGCCGTCTTGAAGTTCGTGCGAACCATCCCGCTCGGCCCGACGGACCCCGGCTGGGACATCGTCTCGGAAGTCGAAGCATCGCTGCCAAAGTTCGCCGATGTGCCCACGCTCATCGGCTGGGGCATGAAAGACTTCGTCTTCGATCATCACTTCCTCGCCGAATGGGAGCGGCGCATGCCGCACGCCGACGTGCACCGTTTCCCGGATTGCGGGCACTACGTGCTCGAAGACGCCTGGGACGAACTGGCGCCGATGATCGAAGACTTCCTGCTCACCGCGAGACCGTAGCGCCGTCTTCACCCTCGTTCGCTTCGTTCAACTCGCGGAGATAGTCGATCGCTTGCGACACCGTGCCGACCCGAGCGCCGGGTTCGCGGCCGGCATCGTCGAGTTCCCGAAGCAGCATCAAGTCCTCGAAATCAGGCGATGCCTCGAGCCGCGTTCGCTGACGATGGCCCAGCGTGCCTGCCCGAAGTTCTTGCGCGAGCATGTGGTTCTCGATCAGGAACCGCGTTCGCTCCGTGATCAGCCCGTCGAGTGCGTCGAGTGCCGCCCCGACGTGGTCGGCCGGGCCGAGCCCCTTGCCGATGTCGTGGAGCAAGGCGGCTTGCAGGAACTCCTCATCGTACGGCCGGGCGTTGCGGGCCAACTCGAACACCTGGAGCAGGTGATAGAGGATGTCGCCTTCCGGATGGTACCGGGCCGATTGCTTGACCTTCTCAAGCGGTTCGAGAAGGAGCTGGAACATCTGGTAAGGATCGACGACTTCGTCGTCTTCCAATTCGGATTCGTCGAGGTTCGCGTCCGGATACTCGGCCGCGATGAGTTCCTCCAGTTCCTTGATCGAAGCACGTTCAATCGCCTTGCCGGTGATCGAGCTCTTGAACACGTAGTGGGCCTTGTCTTCGGGGTACACCGTGAGTTCAAAGTCGAAGCGATCGCGGACGTGAATGTGCGTGAACAACCGCGATTCGCCGTGCTTGACGACCTGCTTGCGTTCGACGTCGAAGTGGTAGCCGTCGTTTTCCAACAGGCCGGTCAGGAGTTCGACGCCATCGCAGAACACGTGGACATCAATGTCCGAGCCCTTGCGGACGTGGCCGGTCATCACGCTGCCGATGAGCCGGGGGCGAAAGCGCCGGAGCAGTCGCATCAACTTAAGGGCTTCGAGTCGCATCCGTTTGAGGTTCGCGGTCCGCGCCTCGCCTTCGTGGACGCGAGCGAACGACTGGACGAGGTCGCGAATCTCGGAGTTGGACGGCAGGTCGGCGGGCTTGATGGGCCCGCGACACAGGCGCTTGGCGGCCTTGCGTTTGGCGGTGAAGTACTCGGACTCCACGCGCTCGTACATCAGGCGGG
>JANLUE010000621.1:0-6125 GCA_031363325.1 Gemmataceae bacterium | reverse complement strand
ACTGCTCGTCCAGGACACCACGGTCGCAGGTCCGTGCCCGAACAGGTCCACCCAGGAAAACGGGCTGCGCTCCTCGTTGAAGCTGATTGTCCCGCTTTTGATCTTGTCCTTCCGGACGTTGTCCTCGTCGAGGTACAGGTACAGCGACGTCTCGAGTTCGCAGGCGTGCGAACAGCCCCCGGGGAATTTGCTCTGTCGCCAGCGCGGCAGAAATTCTTTGTCCACCGTGAGCAAGTTCCACCAGCCGACGAGGCTACACTCCGCGTCGGTCTCCAGGTTCGTACGTCGCGCGACGAGGTCCAGGTTCGGCATGTTCGAACCATGACCGTTGAGCAGGATGATCTTCTTGAACCCGTGATACGCGAGCGACTTGGTGATATCGAGCACGTGGTGCATGAAGTGTTCGAAGTCGTTGTTGATCGTGCCCGGAAAATCCATGACGTGGCCGGTGTACCCGTAGGCCACGATCGGCAGGACGAGGAGCTTCTCCGGCACGAGCCGCCCGGCCCCGTTCGCCACACCCATCGGGCAAACGAGGTCCACGTCGAGCGGCAGATGGTGCCCGTGTTGTTCCACGGCCCCGCAGGGCAAGATGCACACCTTGCCGAGATCGACGGCGTCGTTGATCTCGGGCCAGGTGAGTTTTTCGTAGCGGTACTCGGTGGCGGCGCGGCTGGTCATGAGATTTTCGCGGCGTGCGGGCGTGCGGGCGGTTATACTCGACCGTCACGCCCGGTCGAGAGGATTCATGGGTCACGATCCCGCACCGACGAACGTTCGCTATCAAGTCCTCGCCTTTCTCGGGGCGATGACGTTCGTCCTGTACCTGGACCGCGTGTGCATCGCCCAGGCGGCCACGAACATACAGGAAGACCTCGGCATCGCGCTTGACGATTGGGGGTACGTTCTGGCGGCGTTCACGTTGGCGTATGGACTATTTGAAGTTCCGACCGGCATGCTCGCGGATCGATTCGGGGCGCGCCGCACGCTGGCGCGGATCGTCCTGTGGTGGTCGGCGTTCACGGCCCTGACCGGTGCCGCGACCGGCTTTTGGATGCTGGCCGCGACGCGATTTCTGTTCGGAATGGGCGAAGCCGGGGCTCTCCCGTGTGCCGTTCGCATCGTCACCCGGTGGTTCCCGTCGGCCCGACGCGCCACGGCTCAAGGCGTGGTGACAACCGCCATGATGCTCGGCGGGGCGGCCTCGCCGATCGCGGCCGCCTATTTGATTCAGGCGATCGGTTGGCGGTACACGTTCGCCGCGTTTGGCGCGCTGGGAGTGGTCTGGGCAGCCCTCTTTCTCCGTTGGTTTCGCGAGCGGCCCGACGAACACCCCGCCGTCAACGACTTCGAACGCGAACTCATCTCGGCCGGCCAAACGCCCGCCGACCGAGCGAGCCACGCGCCAATTCCCTGGCGATCAGTCGTCGCCGCCCGGAACGTCTGGCTCCTCGGGGCCCTTATGACCTGCGGGTCGGCGGTTTTCTACGTGTTCATTTCATGGTACCCGACGTACCTGAAAAAAGGGCACGGGGTTTCAGACGAACAAGCGGGCTGGCTCGCGACCATGGTCCTGGCCGGCGGAGCCGTTGGCTGCGTCTTTGGCGGGTTCCTGACGGACGGACTCTTTCGACGCACGCGCAACGCGACGATCGCCCGGTGCCGCATCGGTACGATCGCCTATCTAGTCGGCGCGCTCGGGCTGATCGTGAGTGTGTCGCGGGATTCCTCGATCGTCGGGGCTCTGTGGTTGATGCTGACCGCCTGGTGTCTGCAAATTCAGATTCCAGCATGGTGGGCCTGCGTGATCGGGATCAGCGGGCGCCACATTTCCGCAATGGCCGGATTGATGAACTCGATGGGTGTGATTGGTGCCGTGTTGTCACAGGTGTTCGTCGGCCGGCTAGCGAACAACCTCGGCCTGCGCGGCTACTCTGGCCGCGAACAATGGGACCCGCCGATGTACCCCTACGCCGCGATCATGCTGGTCGGGGCCATGTTGTGGTGGTTCGTGAAGCCGGAGCGGACGATCGAAGCGGCCCAATAATGCATCGGGGACAATTAGAGCCTGCCGACATTTCGGAAATCTGTTGATCGGGACGAGGGACTTTGAGCCGGAATTCCGTTGCGGGCGCGATCGTTCCAAGCTCTTGGCAAAGGCGAAGCGCATGCAAGTTCGACCTACCTCCCCTCGCGCAGCCGCTCGCCGAGAAAGTCGTCGAGTTCCGGTATAGCTTGAATTTTGCGAACCGTAGTCTCGACGTCGTATTCGACCCGGCGAATGTGGAATCGCTCGCCCTCGAAGAGTGCGTAGCACGCGCGCCAGTCCTGGTCGCGGGGTTGGCCGACGGAGCCGACGTTGCAGACCAGCTTCTGTCCGGCCGTTGGAAAGCCCTGCTCGAATTGATCCGTGGAAAAGTATTCCCATTCGCCGGCTCGAAGCTCCTGGAACACGCCGGGGACGTGCGTGTGACCACAGAAGCAGAGGCGTTCAATCTTCTCGCCGATTTGCAGCATCTTTCTGGTATTGTGGATGTCGTCCGGAAACACGTATTCGTTCAGTGGGTGGCGCGCCGACGCGTGAACGAAAAGAACGTCTCCTTCGACGTACGATGGAACGAGCGATGCAAGGAAGTCGGCTCGACGACGAGCGTTCGGCGATCGCGTGTCTTGGGCGAGAAGGGCTTGCGTCCACAGGATGCTTCGTTCGGCCGCGACTCCGAATCCCACTGGGCTGTGGAGCACTCCGTAATCGAAGTTCCCCTGGAGAACGACTGTCATCCCATGACATTTCATCACCAGGTCGAGACACTCGAGCGGGTTCGGGCCGTAACCGAACGTGTCGCCTAAACAATAGATCGCCGTCACGCCTTGCCGCTCGATGTCCGTGAGGACGGCGATCAAGGCCTCGAAGTTTCCGTGGATATCGCTGAGGATCGCGATCACTCGACGCCTCCACTCGGTCAATCACGGCTCCAGTCGCGACCTCGTCATAGGCGGCTCGGGGTCGGCGCGGAGTTTGTCCCAGCTGGACTCGTTGTCGATAAGCTTGTCGATCGCTTCTGCCAGCTCATCTTTCGTCGGCCGCCGACTGGCCGAATGAAGGGTCCTCGTGGTCGGACACGCGCTGCGCCGTCCACCGGCCATTTGCGGTCCCGGAACCGAGCCTCACGAGTTGTCCGCGGCTTGTGACTTCAATCAACGTGGATATCAACTCCCAACGTCCTTCGAGTTTGTCGCCCGTTGAGTCGCATTTGCCAAAATAGCGAATCGGCGGATGGGGAACCGGTTGATCGAGTGGTTGGCCGTATTCCAATTCCATGTGTTCCCCCAGTGTTATGAGCCGCAGGTCTTTTGAAATCACATAGCAAACCGGCATCCACTTGAAAAATCGCAGATAGTCACGGCCGGCTCGACCTTTGACGATTCCCGGGCCCGGCATTCCGCGAATGGGTTCTTCCCAATCCTTACCGCGAACCGTGCTAAAGCAACCCGATTGCGCGAGGCGCAGGCCGAAGCGACAAGGTGGCGGCAACTTGGTCGATTCTGGATTCGGGTTGTACCAGTATTGGCCGACCCAAGTTCCCGTGACGATCCAAGTCATTTCAACGCTCCGACGATGAAACAGGCCGTGGTCGCCAGAGTTCGAAGTCTACGCACGGCGTTCCCACATCGCCGCTTCATCGTCGATCAGATCCGTCGCCGAGTGAACGAGCACGATCGTCGAGTTGAATTGAGCTCATCGAGAATCACGGCTCCAGGTGCGACTTCGTCATCAGTGGCCCGCGGTCGGCGCGGAGTTTGTCCCAGATCGACTTGTCGTCGAGGCCCTTGTCGATGAACTTGCCGATCTCGCGACGTGTCGAGTTCGGCAGGCCGCAGCCGTTGGGGTTGCAACTGGCGAGTGTGTAGAAGTCGCCCGTGCAGATGTCCCCCTTCACCGGGCACGAGCAATAGATGCTCGCCAGGAACCAATCGACGCGTTCCTCCTTCGTTCGCGTGCGGCCAATGTCGGGCGGGTATTCGTTCGCGAGCACGTCCTTCGATGGCGTTGGCATCTTCAGGAGCGTTCGCTGGCCCGTGGCGAGTTCGGCGATGTCCAGGCCGTTGACCACGACGCGCACTTGCGTTCGCTCGCGATAGGGCTTCACGTCCTTGACGACGGCCGCGATCGGCGGGTCGGCCGCGAGCGTCACCTTGTCGCCGAGCTTCAGCGATCGAGCCCATCGCATCGCTTCGTGGTCGATCATCACGTCGACTTCGCCGGCCAAATGGACGAACGTGATCGTGCCCGGTAGACCGTTCTTCTCCCAGGTTTCTTGAAGCCACGATTGTTGACCGGTTCGCTTCGCTGCAACATCGTCGGCCGGCTTGGTGCCGTGGATGTCGCGCTCGGACGGTTCGTCGGCGATCAGGAACACGCTCGTGGGGGTCTTCTTGCGATCGGTGTGGAACCAGGCCCAAACGCGGCCACCTTTCGGAAGCTGCTCGATTCGGCCCCACCAGCCGGCAACGCGAACCTCGGCATCGGGCGTCAACGGCCACGCTTTCTCGGCCGTCTCGCCCTCGATTTTCAGCGTTACGGTCTTGGCCATCGGATCGGATGAAACGATGGTGGCGAACTTCTTGGGGATCGCCCGCAGGAACTCCGAAGTGCCGGCGACTTCCTTGATGGTGTCTTTGGGATCGACCTTCGCGGGCGGTTCGGGCTTCGGCTCGGCTGGCTTCGGAGCGGGGCTCTCGGTGCTGATGCGCGTGCGCGGGTATTCGGCCGACCACGCGAACCACTTCACGCGCACGCTGTCGAAGGGCCGCAACGTCCAACCTTTCAACTCGCCCTCAAGGCAACGGCCCACGGCATCGAACCGCGAGCCCGACTTCGTGTCCTTGAACGGGGCCAAACCATCGCCCACGCCGTCGAGGACGAGTTCGACTTGCTTGCGGTCGAGAACCTTACCTTCGACGCTCAGTTTGTCGGTCGCTTCAATTTTGTCCGCCCAATCGCCATAGGCGGACACGAGGTTGCCTTCCGCTTGATAGAGGACGTAAACGGTTCGCCCGCACTCGAACACGTCCTTGACGAGGGCCGACTTCTTGTCGCCGAAGCCCAGCCGGAACGCGCGGGGATTCGCTCGGCCGGCTGGATCGACGCCGAGCACGAGTTCGTCGGCCGGCACGCGCGGGTCGGCCGGGCCACGACTCGCGACCGAGTCCGCGTTTGGCTTGTTTGGAAGTTCCGTCGGCTTGTATTTCTCGAACATGTGATAGGCGACGCCGTTCGGGTAGTGCTTCATCGACCAGCCCCAATCTCCGACGACGGTGGGCCAGGTTTCGATCCGCTCGCCCTTGCGTGGCCCCTCGAACGCGAGGCCGGTCAGGCACGAGAACACGGTCCCGTCCTTGTGCTTCATGGTCATGACGCCGTTCCGCCAGCCGTGGAAGCGAAAATCGACGGAGGCCTTGAATCCCCGCGAAAAGCCGGCGTCCGGGTCGTAGACGAACACGCCGTACGTATCGCTGATGACGCGATAGGGGTTCAGGAAAAAGCGAATCGGAATCGCTCCGCCCTCGTACTTGCCGCGCGTCCACATCAGGACGGGGTCGGCGTCCTTCAACTCATCCTTGCGCCGTTTCGCCTCGTCCACGCAGTGCGAACAGTTCGGATTGACGAGCGTCTCGAACGCGTCGGGTTTGACGACGACCTTCGGGTCAGCCGCGAACGCGAAGCAACCGGCGGCGAGAATAATGGCGAACACGCGCATGGAAGAGTCCTCGTGGAGAGGGGCTATTGTAATCGGCGGATGGGTAACGGGATTGCAAAAGCAATGCGTTTCAAAGTCGGTGGCTCGAAGGAGGCTGTTTGGTGCCGCTCGTCACCGAGCGAGACGCCGTTTGCCGAACTACCCCGGAACCGTCGTTTGGCTGTCCTTGCCGATCGGCTTACGATGAAGGAGTCGTCCGGCGCGGTGGACGTCCGTCACCAATGCGCTCGCGATCGAGCCGGACTGCGGCTTCGGACGCCCGCACGGCGACGGCCCGGAGTTCCGGGATATGCTTGCCGTCACCGCGACGCAGAATCCCCTTTCGCCCGGCAGCACCCAGCCGCGCGACGTTTTGAAGCGCCC
>JANLUE010000572.1:0-1297 GCA_031363325.1 Gemmataceae bacterium | reverse complement strand
CGCCGAATGGACAAGCGTCCCGAAAACGCTTTCGTTCATTGATATGCGATTGGCGTTCGTGCGAAAATTGAGAGCCGGGAATTGAAGGCCATTTGGTTTCCCCTTTCAGGTAACGGAGGTGGGGACCAAGCCCGCGCCAACTTCCTCAACCGTCGTCGGCCGAACGACGCGCGACACTTCGACGCCATCGTTCAGGACGATCAGCGTCGGCCAGAGCTTCACGCGGAACGACCGGCCCAACGGCTTGCCGGGCCCGTCGCCCACTTTGACGTGCCTGATGCTCGGCGAGTTCTGCAAAGCGGATTCGATGGCCGGTTGGGCGGCCTGGCAGTGCGGGCACCACGACGCGCCGAACTCCAGGACGGCCGACCCCTTCCAGGCATTCACTTCCTCGCGAGTCGGCTCCGGCTTGTCGTAATCTCGGTCGATGATTGTGCCCTCCGGAATCAGGGTTGCCGCGTCTCGGTCTCGGTCGCCAGGTCCGCCGGCCGACTCGAGCGATCGGAGACCGCCAATGCAACGGCCGCCAGGATCAACAGGAACGCCGCCCCGGTCCGCCACGTGATCGATTCCTTCAAGTAGAAATAGCCGAAAATGACGAACGCGGTCACCGAGATCGCTTCTTGAATGATCTTTAATTGGGTCGCGCTGAACTGGCCGTACCCGATTCGATTGGCCGGCACCTGGAAGGCGTATTCAGGCAGGGCGATCAGCCAACTCACGAGGATCGCCGACCACAGCGGCACGCTCTTGAAGCGCAGGTGACCGTACCAGGCGATGGTCATGAAGGCGTTGGAGGCGATCAACAGAAGGACAGTCCACATGCGTTGATCCGGCGGGTGAGGGCTTCGATTCGCAGTCGAATTGTAGCCGCGTTCCGCCCGCATCGGCCCATCACTTTTCTTTCGCCCCCATGGCGATCCAGTCGTGGATGAGTTTCTTCTCGGCGTCGGTGAGTTGTTCCTTGTCGGCCGGGGGCATCTCGTTGCTCTCGATGTTCGTCCAGATCGTACTCTCGTCGGGCTTGCCGGGCACGATGCCGATTCCGCCTTTGCCCCCCTTGATCATCGCGGCGAACGTCTTCATGTCGAGCCCGCCTTTCTTGGCCGGGTCGCCATGACAGACGACGCACTTCGCCGTCACGATCGATTTGATCTTGGCGACGTAGGTGATCGACGCCTCCCCCTTGGCGGGCGGTTTGGGTTCGACCTTCTTGGGCGATTCCTTCTTGGCGACCTCGGGGGCCTTCTTGGGTTCGGGCTTCGGCGGCTCGGGTTTGGGCTCCGGTTTCGGTTCG
>JANLUE010000532.1:0-6026 GCA_031363325.1 Gemmataceae bacterium | reverse complement strand
TCCTCAGCGCGATTGGAATGGGCACTTCAGGATCGACTACTCGAACACTTCGACCCGCAGGATGGCTCCATCTCGATGGCCGAGGCGCACACGCTTGCCCGGCGTGATCGGGCCACCTCGGCAACCGGGTTGCGACAGGCCGCCGACAAAGCTGTGTTCGACCTTGAACTCGATCCCCGAAACGGTGAATGAGTCCCCGACCTCGCGACCTCGAGCCTGGCGGGTTTTGTAGTCGCGCACGTCGCCTTCAGTCGTCGCGAAGTCGTCGGCCGCGCGTGCCCTCAAGAGCATGATCCGTTCGACGGAAACCATGATGGCTCCAATCGTGGCGAATGCGGCGATCAGAAAGCCGCCGAAAAGTGCGATCCGGTTCGGCGGGGGCAGGTTCGGACGGACACGCGCCAAGTGCCTTCGATACCAGCCTGACGAAAAAAAGAGGAGGAAGCCAAAGAAGATCACGACTGTACAGAGGAAGGCGATTCGCTCTCCGCCAAAGCCTTCGTCCGCAATGTCGTAGGCGGTAACGAACACGAGAATTGCTCCCGCTACGGCTCGACTCGTCTCGCCAGGCGCACGTAGTCGGTTGGCCGATGGCCCCAGCCGGTGGCGCGGGGGTTCGGGCGATTGACGAGGTTCATGTGGTCGCCGTCCCACAACTCACGTGATTCGCCGTACGTGGCCGATTGGACGGAGACGACGCCATCGTTCGGCCCCTCCACATCGGAAACGACGCCGGCCGAGGGTCGCCAGAACGGGGCGAGCACCCGGTAGTCGCATCGGCCCGCGACCGAGTGATAGGTCACACCCACCGCATCCGGGGTCGACGCGTTGAACCGGGCACACGCGTCCGTCGTCAAGTCGTGGAAGGCTTCGGTCGAGAGGCCGAGGAAGTTCAGGATCGGCAGCGCTCGACGGAATCGACCGACCGCCCAGTCGGCGAATGTGCTGCCGTGGTGGGGCGTGCCGATTGTGGTCAGCGAGCGTACGCGGTTGGCCATGTCCAGCCGCGAGATCATGTACCGGGCATCGAGCCCGCCCATACTATGGCCAATCAGGTGGATCGGTTCCTTCGGAAAACGGCGTTCGACGAAGTTGCGGAGTTCGCCGGCTCGATGGGCGATGCCCCGGGTCTGGCTGAGGCGTGCGGTCGCGACGCGATAACCGGCGGCCGTCAGTTCTTCTTCGATGCCGGGAAAATAGCGGGCAAAAGTGAGTGGGCCTAGGCGGACCCGGTCGAAGCCGAGCAGGCCGGGGACCAATACAATCGGGGCGCGGGATTGCGGGTCGGCCATCCTCGGACATCCGGGTGTGTGAAGATCGCGCGTGGGGCGGGCGAACTGATGAAGATAGCAACGTGAAGGTTTCCACACAAGAGAATTCCACATGAAGATCGCACCAGGCGCGACGCGCATCGGCTGGATCGGGACCGGGGTCATGGGCCGATCGATGTGCGAACACCTGATCCGCAAAGGGTATGCGGCCACGGTGTACAACCGCAGTCGCGACAAGGCGAAGCCGCTCGCCGAGCTTGGAGCGACCATCGTCGATTCGCCGAAGGCCGTCGCCGAAGCTTCGGATGTCGTGTTCGCGATCGTCGGCATGCCAGCTGATGTCCGCGAAGTGTTTCTCGGGTCGAACGGAGCGCTCGTCGGCAGCAAGCCGGGCACGATCCTCGTCGACATGACGACCAGCGAACCGTCACTCGCCATCGAGATCGCGGCGACGGCCAAGGCGAAGGACGTGTTGGCGCTTGATGCCCCCGTCTCTGGCGGGGACATCGGCGCGAAGAACGCCGCCCTCTCGATCATGATTGGTGGCGACGCCGCAACGGTCGCGACAGTCACCCCGCTCTTCGAATGCATGGGTAAGACGATCGTGCATCAAGGCGGGCCGGGGGCCGGTCAACACACCAAGATGGTGAACCAGATTCTGATTTCGTCCACGATGGTCGCGATGTGTGAGGGGCTGCTCTACGCGTACAAGGCCGGCCTCGATGTCGAATCGGTGTTGAAGAGCGTGTCGGTCGGGGCGGCGGGCAGCAAGTCGCTCGACATTTACGGCCAACGAATCCTGGCCCGCAACTTCGAGCCGGGCTTCTACGTCGAGCACTTCATCAAAGACATGCGAATCGCTCTGGCCGAAGCGGAGCGAATGAACCTGTTCCTGCCGGGCCTGGCGTTGACGAAGCAACTGTACGAAGCAGTGCGCGCCCAAGGCTACGGCCGCAAGGGCACGCAATCGCTGCTCCTGGCGCTCGAAGCGATTTCCGGAGTGAAGCGGTGAGGTAGGGCCATCGCCTTGGCGGCGGTGGCGACCCCTCTGGCCCAATCGAGCAACAAGGCTCTCCCGGCACCATGTTCATCCCATTCCAATTCCCCGAGGGGGCCATCAACGTGTTTTCGGTCGATGCCCAGAATTCCTATGGGTAGTTCTCACTGTTCAAGTTTAGCGTGGTAAGCGTCAAGAGAATTGATGATTGACGAATCCGGTCGCTTTCGATGTTTGTGTCCGAAGGACAACGATTGGGATATCGGTGAATCGACAGAAGCTCGAGCGATACCTTCGCGAAAACGACTGCGAACTTCACCATCACGGCCGTCGCCATGATGTCTGGGAGAATCTTGCCACCGGGGCGATCACGGCCATTCCACGCCATCGAATCATCAAGTCGCGAACGTCCCGAGCCATCTGTCAACAACTTGGCGTGCCCGTCCCGAGGGGCATCTAGGCGCGTGACGCGATCTTCCGAGGCCGACTTGATTTGGCGGCGCGATGTCGCCGAAACTCCGCGAGCGTAGCTGCGGCATCTTCCGCATTGGCAAACGCTTCTTCGATGGACTCCCCCTCTGTGATGAGAGCTGGATCGAACGGGCTCGTCACCACGTAGCCGCCTTCTTCCGCAGGCTCCAAGTGCAGCACGAGTCGGCCGTTTGAAACCACATAATAGTTCTGTGCCTTTTTCATCGCAAAACTCTTGAGCCGAGCCACTCTCCACCAAATTCTACAGTCACGAATCGAGACTGCTAATCCAATTCCAGTTCCGGCTCGCGGCGTTCGACGGGTTCCTTCCGTTCGGGCCTTTCTTTCGGCTTGAACCACGGCTTAAGGAACTCCATCGCCTTGGTCGCGGTCACGACGGCGTCGTGGCTGTGGCGGCTCAGTTCCACATAGACGCCGCGGCCATAGGCCACTTGCTCAAGGGCCGTGAAGACCTCGGCGAAATCAATCTCCCCCGCGCCGAACATCAGGTGTTCGTGAACGCCCTGCTTCATGTCTTCAATGTGCACGTTCCACAATTTGTCCTTCCACTTGTGGATGTGGTCGCCGATCGGCAGTTCGCCGTTGCAATGCAAGTGGCCGATGTCGAGCGTCAGGCCGAACGAGGGGTGGTTCACCTTCTCGCACAGTTCGGCGAACTTGTCCATCGTGTCGATGAACATGCCCGGCTCCGGCTCGAAGGCGAGCTTCACCTTGCGGTCGCCGGCGAAGTCGCACAGTCGCTGACACGATTCGACGAGGCGGGCCATCTGGCCCTTGGGGGTTCCCTCGGACGGGGCCGCGCCGGACCAGAAGCTCACAACGCCTTCGTCCAACTCGACGGCGAGTTCGACGCACGCTTCGAGGAAGTGCAAGCGCTCGAGGCCGCGATGTCGGTCGGGGTCGAGCAACGTCGGTTGATGCTTGCGTCGCGGGTCGAGAATGAACCGGGCCCCCGTCTCGACGACGGCCCGCATGCGAACCTGGCGAAGGTGTTTGCGAAGTTGGGCGGCCCGTTCGCGCCAGTGACGGGTGAGAGGGTCGATGGTGTGAAAGTCGGCCGTCAGGCCGATGGCTCGATAGCCGAGTTCGTCGAGCACGTCGACGGCATCTTCGAGCCGATGATCGGCGAACCCGTTGGTGTTGTACCCGAGAAACATCAGGGCACCGCTTCGAGGTAATCGACTTCGGGGACGTGTTTGCGAAGTTCCTCCTCCATCCCGCGGACGAGGAACATGACCGTCGCCGGGCAACTGGCGCAGGCACCGTTGAGTCGCACGCGGGCGCAGCCCCGATCGACATCTAGAACCTCGATGGTCGCGCCATCAAGTTCGAGGACCGGTGCCACGTGCTCGCGAATCACCCGCTCAACTTGGAGGCGGAGGTCGGTCATGAGGGGATTTTAGGCGAAACCCAGCGACCGTGGCGACGAAACGGTTCGAATCTCGGACGCGGCTGAATTGCGCGTTCGGCCACTCACGCCAGACCTCGTCGAAGCGGTCGGTCGATGGGAGCAGCCTGTGTTCGATCGCATGTTCGTCCAGTGCGTTACGGCTTGTGAAACTCGCATCGCGCTCCGCGATTGTCTCGGTCGACTGGGGTTTGAATCGGCTTCAGCATCGAATTGATGGGTTCTTGTAAACTTCGTCGAACGGCATTTATTCATCGTCGCCCAAAAGGTCACGCGAGACCCATGAACTACACCCCCGTCGAACTCATGGTCGTTTGCGCGGCGCACGCGCTCGAAGACGGGCGGACGGTCGCCGTCGGGACGGGCGTGCCGTGCGCGGCCGCCATGCTGGCCCAGAAGACGCACGCGCCGAACCTGGTGATCTGCTTCGAGGCGGGTGGCGTCGCTCCGAAGCTCCCGACCATGCCGATCTCCGTTGGCGATTCGCGGACCACGCACAAGGCCTTGATGGCCACGAGCATGGCCGACGTCATGCACTTCTGCCAGCGCGGCCTCATGGACTACACGTTTCTTTCCGGCGCCCAGATCGACCCGTTCGGCAATCTGAACTCGACGCGGATTGGCGGCACGCATCAGAAGCCCAAAATTCGCTTGCCCGGTAGCGGCGGGGCGAACGACCTGGCTTCGTTCTGTTGGCGAACCTTGATCATCATGCGGCACGACCCCAAGAAGTTCGTGGAGAAACTCGATTTCCTCACTTCGCCCGGTTACCTCTCGGGCCCGGGCGCTCGTGAGGCGGCCGGGTTACCGAAGGGGACCGGCCCGCACCGAGTGATCACCGAGTTGGCCGTGCTCGATTTCGAGCCAACCTCGAAGCGAATGAGAGTGTTAAGCTCGCATCCGGGTATCGCAATCGAACAAGTTCGAACGGCGACGGGCTTCACACTGATTGAACCCGCACCGATGAACGAGACGGCCGCGCCGACGAGCGAGGAGTTGCGCATCCTCCGCGACGAAGTGGACCCCGCCGGGTATGTACTCCGTCGGGCCGGTTGAACCGTTCTCGCGTCCCGCCGGCAACATTCGGCGGCGAACCGAATCAATAATTCAGGCTCATCGACCCGGACGCGTGACCAGCAGTTCCAACGCGAACTGCGACCACGTTTCGAATTGATCCTTCTTGCGGGCCAACTCGGCGATGGGGGCGAAGCCCGCCTCGTCGATTGCCGACTCGCGCGGCCAGACGAGGGGCTGTTCCAGCGTGAGTCGATGCACAATGCCGACGTGGACTTCGCCGACCGGCGTGCGGCCATCGTAGATGAACCCCAGGGGTTGTTCGGTCCAGGGACTATCGACGATCACTTCTTCCGTCAGTTCGCGCAGCATACCCGCCCGATACGGATCGGCCGCCGACTCGTCTTCCGTCCGTGAAATGTGCCCGCCAATGCCAATTGATCGCAACGACTGCAAGCGTCGTTCCGTGCCCGACGAACCTCGCGTGTAGTGAAATACCTCGTCACCACATTGCAGAACAACGTAGGGAATCAGTTGTTTGAAAGAGGGATCAGTCTCGACCTCGGTCCGCGGTCGATAGGACAGATGCGCCGGGTCGAGCAGATGTCGATAGATCGCATCGGCGAACGGCCGAAAGCCATGAAACGCCCCCGCCGCCGCGAACCGCGCGGCCGGCACGACCAGGACCTCTTCGTGGGATTTGTCCATTGAGTCATCGACCTTGAGTCTTGTTAGCCGCGCGGCGCTAGCCAAGCGCGTCACGCGGATTCCCGGGGGGATTTTGCGGTCACTCGACGATCGGAAATCGCTTGCGGCGATCCGCGTGACGCGCACGGCTAGCGCC
>JANLUE010000224.1:0-4244 GCA_031363325.1 Gemmataceae bacterium | reverse complement strand
ATCAAGGAAATCCACGTTTGGACCAATCGGCCGATCTGGCCGCAGGGGCCGGAGGCGATCCTGAAGACCGGCCCCGGCCGGGCGGCCGCCTTCGCGGCGATTCAGAAGAAGTCGATCGAATTGAAATACCCCGAGGCGCCCAAGACGGTGAATTGGGAAGCGTTCATCGGCCCCGCTCCGATGCGGCCCTACGACCCGATCTACCATCCGTTCTCGTGGCGCGGCTGGTGGGACTTCGGAACGGGCGCGCTCGGCGATATGGCCTGCCACACGGCCAACATGGCCTTCCGCGCTTGCGAACTCGCCAGCCCAACGCACATCGAGGCCGACGCCACGGATGTCAACCCGGAATCCGGCGTCACCTCGGCGAAGATCAAGTACGTCTACCCGAAACGCGGCGACAAGCCGCACCAGTCGGGCCTCGACTTCTTCTGGTACGAGGGGGTCCGCAATCAGAAGAAGATGCTGCCGCCCGATGAATTGCTCGCCAAGGTGATGAAGCCGGGCGACAAGCTCTCGGACTCCGGCTCGATCATCGTGGGCGACAAGGCGATCCTGTTCTCCCCGAACGACTATGGGGCGCAGTTCAAGATTCTCGTCGGGAGCGAGGAACTCGCCGCGGGCGATCGCACGCCGAAACACCTACCGATGAACAACAAAGGCGACGACGGCATGAAGGCCGAATGGGCCCACGCCATCCGGGAAGGCAAGCCCGAGCTGGCCTACTCGAACTTCGACATCGCTGGCATGCTCACGGAAGCGATTCTGCTCGGCAACGTGGCGATTCGAACGGGCAAGAAGCTCGAATTCGACGCCGCCAAGGTCGAATGCCCGAACTGCAAGGAAGCGACGCAGTACATCAAGCGGGAATATCGCCGCGGCTGGGAATTGGCGGATCGAGCGTAAACTCGTCATTGGTCCTTGGTCCTTGGTCCTTGGTCATTAGTCATTGACTGATGACCAAGGACAAAGATGTGAGTGGTTCAATTCGTTTGAGAGCATTCATCGAATGAACACTCATCACCTCAATTGCGGCTTGCTTCACGTTCCTCCAAATCCTCAGGCGGCTTGCCATTGTCTGCTCTTTGAGCACGAGCATGGACTCACACTCGTCGATACCGGGATCGGCTTGCAAGACATCGCGCATCCCCTCGAGCGAATTGGTCAGTCGGCGATCGATGCGGCCGGATTCCAGTTCCACGAACGATTGACGGCCGTCAGACAAATCGAAGGGCTCGGGTTCCAGGCCTCGGACGTGAAAGACATTGTTCTGACCCATGCCGACCCGGATCACGCGGGCGGATTGGCCGACTTTCCACATGCCCGTGTGCACCTGTCCGTAGAAGAACTCGGTCGGTTGGACGCGGGCCACGCGAGGTATTCGACTCCCCAGTTCGCGCACATGCCCCGCTGGGTCGCACACGAGAAATCGGATGTCCAATGGTTTGGCATCGAGGCTCGGCCCCTTTCGCTTTCGTCGAGCCAGACGGCCTTATTGATTCCGCTGTTCGGCCACACGCTCGGGCACTGTGGTGTCGCCATTCAGAACGGCACCCGATGGCTCTTACACGTCGGCGATGCCTATTACCTGCGAGCGGAATTATTCACCGACGACCATCCCGTCTCGGCGCTGGCTACCCTGCGGGCCGACGACGACGGGCTTCGCCGTGCGAGCCTGACGGCGCTTCGACGCCTGGCGCGGGACCACGAAAGCGAAATCGAAATGTTTGGCTATCACGACTTCACGGAATTTCCGGCCCAGTGATCATCTGCAAGCAATCGATCGGGATGCCCAACATCGATCCGTGGCGTGAGGAATCAATTATGAAAGCAGCGCGCCGGGACATTCGTCGATTTGCCGTGGTCAGCATCACCCTAATGACTGTCGGTTGGGGAGTTCAAGCGGCCATCGGGAGAGTTGAGTCCTCGGCGAGGCCGATCATCCTTTTGGGGCTGGCACTGGCTTGTACGGTCTGGTGTGCGGCCGACTCGGCAGCACGTGGCCAAACGCTGGTTTGGCCGGCCCGGATCGGGATCTTCCTGTTCGGGTTGATTGGAGTTCTGATCTACCTCGTGTGGTCCCGCGGTGCGCGAGGCGTTGTCACGGCGGTCCTGGTCAGCATCGGTTGGATCGCGGTCACGTTCGCGGCATTCATGTTGTCGGGATACTTGGCATACGGAGCGGCTTGGTTTGGTCGCGGCGAATGAACGGTCCTCAGGCCGGGGCAGTTGCCGAGTACGATACGCCGCGGCGCAGGATCGCCAGCGGAACTCGTCGTGCGTGCGCGTCGAACAGGTCCATGTGGAACGCCGGCCGACACGATTGGCCGTGCCGCGTCTGCAGCCAGCAATCGTCACAGTCCGCTTCAATGCCCGGTCCGACCGATCGGAATTGGCCGAATCCGTTCGCCCAGATCTCGCTCAAGCGCCGGTCGCGGACGTTGCCCTGGCTCTCGGCCTGATCGGTCGTCGTGCAGGGCATCACTTCGCCGGTGGCCGATATGACGCACGACACCCGTCCGGCCCCGCAGGAAAACGGATCGTCGCGGTAGAAGCAATCGTCCCGCCCGGCCGAGCCCCATTCGTTGTCGAGTTCGACATGGAACAGGCCACGCAATCGTCGGCCGAAACTGGCGACGCGGCGAAGTTGATTCGGCGTGGGAATCAGTTCCGCATGCTCGCTCGCGCGACCTTCGGGGGTCATCAGGTGGAAGCCCCACGAGTCGGCTCCGCTGGCGAACACGTCGGGCACCATGTCGGCGAGCAGGTCCGCGTTCTGTCGGTTGATCGTCGTGCCCGCGACGACTTCTCGAACGCCGATCGACTTGAGCGCCTTCATGGCGCGAAGCGCCGCGTCGAAGCTGCCGATCTTGCCGCGGAACGCGTCGTGATACTCGCGTGGCCCGTCGAGACTGATCGCGGCCATCACGGGCGGGTAGCGCTCGAACGTCCCGAGGTGCTGTTCGACACGCCCGCCGTGCGTGTGGATCGCCCAGGGCACACTTCGCTGGTGGGCATAGGCGATCACTTCGTCGAAGTCCTTGCGGAGCAGCGTCTCGCCGCCCGCGACGACCAGGACCGGGCGATTCAAGCGAACCATCTCATCGACGATCAGTCGACGCGCTTCATCGGTCGAAAGCTCGCCCTGGGTTTTCTTGCCCGCGTTCGAATAACAGTGCGGGCAGGCGAGATCGCAAACAGAGGTGCTGATCCACTGGACGGCTTCGGGCGGATGGACGTAGCCGAACCGATGCAGCAATCGGTTCTCGGCGCGCCAGACCTCGGCGGTCCGCCGGCCAAACAGGCGATGCAGAATCCCCATGCGCGTTCTCCCAAGGGACGGTGCCAGCATACCCGATGGCGTGTATCGGGGGTGTAAAACTCGAATCGTCCAACTTCCGCGACGGCGAGAGCTTTCCGCTTCGCGACGCACTCCCTCGCTCACGCTTCGGGCTACCATTCAATGAACGCCGCCCCGTTTGAGGGACGCCGACCATCGCATCGGGCTTGGCCCGACACGTTGTGAGAACCCGAGTTTTCTGAATTCGCCAATTCGACAAGAATCTCGCTTGACAAATGTCCATACGTACAGTATTGTACATGTGCTCCATTCCGCCGTCCGGGAGGGCCGATTTTCCGACGCTTGATTCTTACCTTAACTCCACCGTCCACCTCCGTGGACGACCCCGTCTCCAGCCGAGGTGTCCCAAAATGTCCACAATTGTCCCAAAAATCAAAAGAAGTTTAATTTTCGCGGAGCTCGCCGCGGGTATCGCCCTGGCCGATGTCGGCAAGCATTTGAACCCGGTACGCTTGGGGAACCCGCGTTTTCCGAACTCGCCGATTCGACATTCATTTTGGACGACAATGTTCGCGATCCAACTTCACCGTCCACTCCGATCGGCAATCCCATCTCATGCCGAGTTGACACAAAATGAATGCTACAAAAAACCAAAGATGTTTCATTTCGGCCGAGGTGGCTGCGGGCAAACGCTGAGCGGCGTCGCCAAGCGATTTGGCCTTATGCGCAGGATGTCTCATCGTCGGATCCACGATCCCGACTGTCGAAAACGCGTGACGAATCGGTCCGATTTCGGTGTAGCGTTGACGCGGGGACGCCGGACGTGCTTGATGGAGACGACCGCCAACACCTTCGTCCCGGCGATGAGTTCAGCGGCGATCTTGAAGGCCTGACCGTAAGCCGCGCCCCGCCCGTCCTGCCCCGCTGACCGTCGACCGCCGCG
>JANLUE010000465.1:0-2838 GCA_031363325.1 Gemmataceae bacterium | reverse complement strand
CGCTCGGCTAGCGCCTCGCGGCTAACGAAAATCAAGGAACTCCAACTGCGTTCTCTCCTGCCATTCCTGTTCCTCGCCCCGGCCCTCGCGGCCGCCGAGTCTTCGTTTTCGGACGTAAAGGCGATTCTCCAGGCCAAGTGCGTTTCCTGTCATGGCGACAAGGTTCGAAAAGCCGATCTGAATCTGGCGACGACTGCGGGAATTCTGAAGGGTGGCGAGTCGGGGAAGGTGATCGAGGCCGGCCAGCCCGACAAGAGCCCCCTATTCGAGAAGATTCACAAGGGCGAGATGCCGCCTGCGAAGAAGGATCGGCTCAGTGAAGCGGACGTTGAGAAGGTTCGACTCTGGATCGCGGCCGGGGCGAAGATGGATGTCGGCGAATCGATCGAGAAGGTCAGCCAGCACGAAGTGATTCCGATTCTGTTGCGGAGGTGCACATCGTGCCACGGCCTGCACGTCCGCGAGGCCGGGCTCGACTTGCGGACGAAGGTTGGCATGTTGAAGGGTGGAAAGTCCGGGCCGGCCATCGTGGCGGGCAAGCCCGACGAGAGTCGACTCCTCCAGAAAGTCCACGCCGGCCTGATGCCGCCGAAAGAAAAGCTCGTTGACGCGAGCGTCAAACCAATCGAGCCGGCCGAGATCGCGACGATTGCCAGGTGGATCGTGGCCGGCGCTCCGGAAATCGCGATCGCCCCCGATGTCGCAACGACTTCGCCCGATCCCCTGGTCACCGACAAGGACCGCGACTTCTGGGCGTTTCGCTCGCCGCAAGCCCGAACTATTCCAAGCGTGCGAGACGCAAGTCGCGTTCGCAATCCGATCGACGCGTTCCTGTTGGAGAAGCTTGAAAAGAAAGGCCTGTCGTTCAACGTCGAAGCCGATCGGGCCGCGCTGGCGCGACGAGTCGCGTTCGACCTGACGGGCTTGCCACCGGAACCGGCCGACCTCGAGACGTTCCTGAAAGACCCGTCGCCTAACGCTTACGAACGATTCGTGGAACGTCTGCTCGCGTCGCCGCGCCATGGCGAACGTTGGGCACGCTACTGGCTCGACGCGGCCGGCTACGCGGACTCGGAAGGCAAGCGCGAACAGGATTTGCCCCGGCCGCACGCCTGGCGGTATCGCGACTACGTGATTCGCGCGCTCAACGCCGACAAGCCGTTCGACCGCTTCCTACTTGAACAAATCGCCGGCGACGAGCTGGCCGACTACGAACGAGCCCCGGAGATCACCCCCGAGTTGTACGACAACCTCGTGGCCACCGGATTTCTGCGAATGGCCCCGGACGCGACGTGGGCGAACATCACCGGCTACGTGCCGGACCGGCTCGAAGTGATCGCCGACGAGATCGACGTGCTCGGCTCCGCGGTGCTCGGCCTAACTATGAAATGCGCCCGTTGCCACAGCCACAAGTTCGACCCCATTCCGCATCGCGATTACTACCGACTCATCGATGTGTTCAAGGGTGCGCTCGACGAGCACGAATGGTTGCGTCCGGACATTCGGCCCGGCATCGGCCCCGTGAGCGACGACCCTCGGGGTGGCCGATTGTTGCCGTACGTCACCACGGCCGAGCGGCGGGCCTGGGAAGCCAGCGACGCCGATCTTCAACGTCGGATCGATTCCAAGAACGCCGAACGCGAGCGCCTGGCCAGGGGAATTGACGATCGACTCGCGAGCGAGCGAATCGGGCGATTGTCGATATTCCTGCGTGGACACATTCGAGTGATGCGTGCCACGCCGGCGGACCGGCGAACCGATTCGCAGCGCGTGTTGGCGGAACGATTCGAGAAGGAACTGCACTTCGATCGCGAGACGTTGAAGAAACTCGATTCCGCTTTTCGCACGAAGAGTAGCCAATTCGATGCGGAGATTCGCGACCTGCAGGCGAAACGGCCGGCCGAACCAAAAATTCAAGCCGTCTGGGATCGTGGCGCTCCGTCGCCAACCTACGTTTACCGACGCGGCGATTCGACGACTCCAGGGCCGCTGGTCGGTCCCGGTGTGCCAACCGTGCTGACCGATGGGCGGACGCCCTTCGCGGTGACGCCCCCCTGGCCGGGTTCGACCAAGACGGGCCGTCGGCTCGCGTTCGCCAAATGGCTAACACAGTCCGATCACCCCCTGACGGCCCGCGTCTTCGTCAATCGCGTTTGGAAACAACATTTTGGTCGTGGCATTGTGGCCTCGCTCGGCAACTTCGGCAAGGCCGGCTCGCCGCCCAGCCACCCCGAGCTTCTGGACTGGCTGGCGACCGAGTTCGTCAAACGCGGTTGGAGCCAGAAAGAATTGCACCGCCTGATCGTGACCAGCACGGCCTACCGACAATCATCCAAGGTCGCGGCGGTGGATGTCGCCGAACGCGACGCGTTGTTCGGCCGGATGCCACTGGTGAGGCTCGACGCGGAAGCGCTGTACGACACGCTCCTGCTCGCGGCGGGCCGACTCGATGAAGCGCGACTCGGCCCGGCCGACCCGGTTCAAGTTCGCGGCGACGGGCTCGTTTCGCCGGTCGGCACCGAACGCGGCTGGCGGCGACTCATCTATGTGCAACAGGCCCGCAAACAAGTTCCGACCCATCTCGAAGCGTTCGACTTCCCGCAGATGAATCCGAACTGCATCGAGCGTCGCGATTCGACCGTCGCCCCGCAGGCGCTGTATTTGTTAAACAACGGCACAATCGATCGATTGGCGGAAGCGTTCGCGCAGCGCGTGCGTCGCGAAGCGGGTGGCGATTCGTTGGCCCAGGTCGACCGGGCGTATCGCATCGCGATGAGCCGCCCGCCGACGAAAGCCGAATCGGAAGCGGGCGTTCGAGCGATCGCCGAGTTGTCGGCC
>JANLUE010000454.1:0-5838 GCA_031363325.1 Gemmataceae bacterium | reverse complement strand
TGACGACGACGACGGCCCGGTCGCGGGCGTCAAATTGTGTCGAGGTTGGATTTCCTCGCTCATTCACAACGTTGGTCGGGTTGCCGACCGGATCGTAGGCGGTCAACGTGGTCCCGTGTTCGTCAAACGCCGCAGTTCGGTGGCCCGCATTGTCATAGGCGAAGGCGTAAGTCCGGCCGAGAGGCCGATTGACAAGCGTCAATCGACCCGACAAGTCATAGACGTTTGTCGTGATCGCTCCAACGGCGTCTTGAACTGTGGTTTGCTGATCGGCCGCGTCGTAGGCATAAGTCGTCCATTTGCCGCGCGCGTCGCGAACGCCGATCAAGTTCCCGGCCACGTCGAAGGATCGAAGCTCCGAATGGATCGCCGCATCTGTTGTCTTGGTGAGCCGATTCAGTCCATCGTATTCGAACGATGTCTGATGAACCAAGGGGTCGACTACCGCACGTATGTTGCCGACGCCGTCAAAGGTGTTCGTTGTCGTTCGGCCGAGCGCGTCCTGCACTTCGATCCGGCGGTTGCGGGCATCGTAGTTGAAAGTTGTCGTCTTCAGGCGTTCGTCGATGACGGCCGTCTGGTTGCCGACGGGGTCATACTTGAATGCACGTTTCTTGTCGTAAGGATCCCACTGGGCCGTCAGGTTCCCGACGGCATCGTACGCGAAAGTTGTCGAATTGCTATTGGCGTCCGTCAATAGTGTGAGATTGGCGGCCGCATCGAAGACGTACGTGACTGTTCCGGCGACTGACGTGCCGGCCGCATCGACTTGGCGGGTGCGCAGCAACCGCGCGTCGTAAGTCGTTTGCGTCTTGTGCTGATTGGGATCGGTCGTCTCGGTCAGATTGCCGACCGCGTCGTAGGCGAAGGTCGTTCGATTGATGTCGAGTCCGATCTTTCGATCGACGAGCCGATTGCGACCATCATACACCGTCGTGGTGAGAATCCCTCCGGGGTCTTTGGTCGTACTCAGATTGCCGGCCAAATCGTAGGTGAATGTCGTAAGGCGACCGATCGCATCACGGCTCACCGAAAGACGGCGACTCGCATCGTACGTGAGCGTTGTGAAATGGTGGAGTGGATCTTCAATTTGGGTGACGAGGCTATTACTGTATGAATATGTCGTCGATTGATTCGCCGGGTCCGTCACCAACGTGCGATCGCCCGTCGCGTTGTACGCGTAGACCCACGAATTCCGATTCTCATCTGTAAAGCCCGCTGGCAGGCTAAACGTCGAATCAACTGGCGTCAATCGAAATGTGCTATCGGGGAACGACACCGACGTGTTGGTGCCCTTGCCATCGTATCCGTAAACGGTCTCGCGACCGAGCTGATCGGTGAAACTCGCGGGATCGCCCGTGGTGTTACGAATCCATTTCTGGATTTTGTTGTCCGGAGTCTTCAAATCGGTCAGCCAGCCATCGTCGCCGAGATAGTACTTCGATGTCCCAGCGATCGGTATCGTCCACAGCGCGGACCCGTTTTCCGCCAAGTCGTCGTACCAGACGGCTTGGCCAAGTAACCGAACGTCTTGAGGTACGAGTTGATAGGTGGTCGCGCCGAAGGAAAGCGACGAAAGTCGCTCGTAGGGCGTCGAATAGGTGAATCCCGAAACGAGCGGCGACCAGGCGTCGCTGGTCAAGTGCTTCTGAGTATTGTAACCGAATGTGCGAGTGGTCGAATCCACGTCGGTAAGAGCCGTGAGCAGCTCGCTGGTGACGGAGGTTGTCAGCGTGCGATTGCCCGGCTCCTGGATTGATGTGAGTTTTCCTCCCGAATATGCGAGCGTTGTCCGCGCACCATCGGGCGTCAGGACGGAAGTCAATCGGTGACCAGAGTCGTAAGCGTAAGTGACGCTGAGTGCATGCGGGTCTTCGACCCGGGTCATATATCCATCGGCGTCGAAGTACTCCTTGACCTTGTGCTTCGACTCGTACTGATATCCACCGGCGATCTTGGTCAATACTCCGAAATCATCCGAAGGATTTGTGTAGATATTGCCCGCCCCATACCGAAATACGCGGCCATCACCGCTTGGACGAACCCAGATCAGATCGGCGTCCGAAGCCTGCGAAGTTGGGATGAGCCGGTCGACACCATCGAGAAGCCAGCCGGCGCCGTAAGGACTGTCGTTCGTCGCGACGACCAGCATAGAACCGGTGACCGATTGATCAATGCTAAACGTCGTCGTCAAGTACTGAGCGGTTGTTTCGATTTTGTAACTGTGCAGTCCGGTAGTGGTGACCGGGTTCGATGCGGCCAATGCAAAGTCAAATTCGTTGGTCGAATTTGGATAGCTGCTTGAGTCTGGATAGTTATTCAGAAAATAAGATGTACTGGCCTGGAGTACGTTGTCCCAATACAGTTTTGCGAACAGCTGAACCTGAGTCGCTGGATCATCGTCTCGACGGTATCGGCCACGAATGATCGGCCGCACGTTGACGGTCTGCGAGTTGTAGACGAGAGCTGGGCTGCGCCCAACTTCAGTGCCGGGCGATTGATCGAAGTCTAGGTCGTGACGAAGCCGAAGGCCGCCGTCTCCCATTGACACGCCAGCCTCGACGACGGGCATCACGTATTTGCCAATGCCGTAAACGGCGGAGACCGTGTCTTCCGCAGGCGGAACATGATAAGGTTCGCCGAGCGTCGCCCAATCATCGGACCCGCCCAAGCTGATCACGTGAATCTTGACCGTGTAGTCACCTGCCGCCGCGTAGGTATGCGACGCGCGAATGTCATAACGACCGCTACCGACACTGGTTATGCCTCCGGGTGAGTTAACGGTCGTTACGGAATTGTCGCCCCAGTGTATTTCTGCCGTGTAGTCGCCGATTTGTTCTTCAGAATCCTTGTTGTCGTCCGTAAACCAGCCAACGAGTTGATTGGTCAGCGGCAACCCCGCGTGATCGATTGTCGGCAATCTCGACGCATAGGCATGGAGCGCCGCGTCCTTGACTTTAATCCGTGTCGTCGACACCGAATTCTGACCATACATCGAGTTAACGGTAAACGTCACGAGCTTGTCAGTCGCACCTGTGAATCGATAAAAGACGAGCGATTCGTTCGATTTCGCATCGAGATAATACGGACTGAGGCCTTCGCCTCCACTCACGACGGCCGTGCGGTTCATCCCCGGTTCGTACGCGTAAGTGGTGTTGGTGAACTCGGAGATTCGTCCGTACGGGTTTTCATCGGTGAAGGTGCCGAACGGTTCGCGAAGTGGCTGGTTTTCGACGACTTCGAGTTGCCTACCTGCCGCGTGAATTGGTGCATCGGCGACGGCAATCGCTTTCGTCGCATGGTAATAGCCACCAGTCGAAACGTAGGGGACGACATCGGCCGTGACAGTGACCAATGGGCCGAACATATCGAGGACGGCCGTAACGGTCGTGCCTGGCATCGTCGCGGTCTTGTAGATGTGATCGCTTGAAAGTTCAAATTGCCAGTGGCCTGGACCCGGCATCGAATTCGAGACAAGTCGTCGGTGAGCTCGGGCAGTCGACCCGTCGCCAAACGCATAGACCCCGCCTCGAAACAGCGCGACATCCTTCAGCGGTTGACCGCCATTTGGAACGAGCGGCCCACCTTCAAATGTCCCTTTGAAGACGACTTTCTTACCTTCGACAATCGTCGTGGGTTCGACAGAAGCGAAATAATAGAAATGATAATCCGGCGGGAAGCCACCACCGCCGCCGCCCGGAACCAAACGCGATTCAAGGTTCTCGAGGCGCAGCCTCGCCCGGCGGACTTGCCGAGGACCACTCTCGCCCGGGACCCATTCGGCGAGCCGACTCCAGGCGGTGAGCCGAGGCGTCGGGAGCAGTTCGGCGATTGAGGCTGGACGGGGCTTCGACATGGCTCAGTCCGCGAGTGGGGTGACGCAGATGGCCGAATTGGCACTCAGCCGAAAGTTGAAGGTAGAGCTTACCGCTAGTCAATTTGGGTTGTCAACAGAAATCCAGTCCGAATTTTCGAATTTGCGGATTGTTCCGGCCAAGGCAATTTGTGGTCTCCAAACCGACGTTCCACGTCCATTGATATGCCCGCATCGTGAATTAGCGCCGACGCAGTACAAACTCAATTGCGCACTCGCTGACCGGGTTGTACGTCTGGTCCGTGCGTCCTTGGTCAAGCAAGAAGGTCTGATGCAATTGCTCGACCCGGATCGGCTCGGCGAGATCGGCGATGGCTCCGAACAGGTCCGTGAGGTTGATCGAAGCCGGCGACCAGGATTGAGCCTTGCAAATCGTGAACGTATGCTTGTGGTCCGTGTTGAACGTGCTTGGCCACACGCCCTGTTCGTAAAGATCTTCATCCGGGATCAGTACGATCAAATGGCCGCCGCTCCGAACGACGCGAGCCCAGTTTCGTAGCGCGATACGTGGGTCAAGTACGTGCTCGAGGCAATGCGAACTGTGTAGGAAATCGAAGCGATCGTCCGCGTGGAGGGCGAGATGCTGGGCGTCGCCATCTTGCGTGTCGAAATCGGTCATCGAACGAATGTGCGGGAAGAGCAGGGCGAACTTGCTGAGCGAGTCGTCGCCACTCCCGACGTCGATTCCGTCGCCGACAAAGTAATGCGTCGCGAATCCCGGCGTGTGCAAGCGCCGGGCGACCGCCTTGCTGCATTCGTTCACGCTTGACTCCCAGTGCCGATCCCGATTCTCCGCAAGGCGATCGGCAATACGTCTTCCGGGAACAGCCGATACAGCGACAGGCAGCCTTGATCGCACGCCGCGCGGAACGGCGGGTTGAAGTGGCAGCCGGTGCAGTCGAGTCGTCGCGACATCACGCACTCGACTTCGGGAATGTGCGCAAAGACCGTTGGCTGCGTCGGCCCCAACAGCGCGAGCGTCGGCGTGCCGGCGGTCCCGGCCAGGTGGGCGGGAAAGCTATCGTTGCCGATCACCAGGTCCGCACGGCGCATCAAGGCCGCCAGTCGGCCGACGGGCGTGTTCCACTGAAACTCGGGAGTATTGTGGAATCGCGCGTCGTCATTGGCCAACAGAACGAGCACCTTGGCCCCGTTCGCTTGCAGCCCCCAGGCCAAATCGACCCAGTAGTTAGCCGGCCACTCGCGCGGCTTCCAGGCGGCTTGCGGAAACAACAAGACCAGGGGCCGGCCGAGTTCCTTCGAGCGGTCATCGGCCCAGGCCACGTCGGCCGCCGTCAGACGCAACTCCGGCCGGGCCGGCGAAGCCGGAATGCCGAGGAACTCCCGGATGTAATCGATGCGCGGCCGTCGCCCGCCCTCGGCCACCTCGCGGGCAAACACCTCATCGAGACAAACGCCCCCCGGTTGCGAATCGACATCCAACCCGAGCAAGCCCATCAGTTCGAGGTCGCGTGTCCGGTGGAATCGAAGCGAGTGGGACGCTCCACGGCACCCAGCCGCGATCCACGCCAGCAACACAATGTCGCCGAGCCCGGAATAGTATCGGGCGGATTCGAGGTTGAGAGTCATTGTGGGAGCGCGGCGATCATTCAATCAGTTGAAGCTCATAGTCATTGGAAAAGAATCGGCAACTCTCGTTCGATCGCCACTTCACAAAGCCGAAGAAGTCGCTCAATAAGGGGCTCACCGTCCACGTCAATAAACGAATCGAAAACAGACTCCGGCTTCAATCCTAGTGCCTTGCCGACTTTCTGCTGCCATTCCGCATGAAAAGTCGCGGCAGGCAGTCGCTGGAATTCTCTCGAGATTTCCAGCAACTCGCGCTTGAGAGATTCGCATTCTGACGGTGACCATTCTCCGTCTGAGTCTGCATGAAAGGCTAGCGTCGGGAATTTTCTCCCAGCGACTCCAGCCTCCAAAAGTTCAGTTACTCTAGTTCGGAA
>JANLUE010000450.1:0-3874 GCA_031363325.1 Gemmataceae bacterium | reverse complement strand
AATTTAGCCAATGCTAAAACTCCAGATTTCAGTTCGAACCGGGTTTAAGTCGAACACAATTAATTGACCCCTCTGTGACTCTGTGGTTCAAACTCTTCGGCTTTGAATTATCTCCCCGTGGCGGTCGCTCCGGACAACAATAGCGGGGCGGCCACGATTAACAGGCAAGCGATCATCACCAACATCGCGGGCCAGGTGATGTGGACTTTCGCTTCTTCCGACGCCTTTTCCATGCGCTGGAACGTTTTTTGCGTCATCTGGGCGGCGAGGTCTTCGAGCGATTCGCGCAGGGGGGTGCCGCGTTCGCCGGCGGTGTTGATCGCCAGCACGACTTCGTTCATGTCCGAGTCGTTGAGACGGCGCGTCATGTCGCGAAGCGCGTCCGCCTGCGATGTTCCCTGTTCCATCGCGGCCCAGACTCGGGCCAGTTCCAGGCCCATCGGGTGGCCTTCGTTCTCGGTGAGGGCCGACTGCAACGCGTCGCGGAAGCCGCCGCCCGATTGCAACACGAGTCCCATCAGGTCGAGCACGAATGGCAAGCGAGCGGCAACTTCAGCTCGGTAGCGATTCGCCCGTTGCTGGACGGTTTTGGCGATCACTTGCGGCATCGCGTAGACGAGGCCGACTCCAACGATCAATGCCCCCGGCCAGTCGAACAGCACAAACCCCAGGCCCGCGCCGGGAATCGCACAGGCGAGGCCCTTGATCTGTTCGACGGCCAGGAACTCGGCGGCCGTCCAACGAACTGGCTCCGCCAGTTCGAGATGGCCCTGTAACTTCGCGACCCGGGCCGGCCGCGACTTCGACAGGAAGTTGGCGAGCCAATCAACGACCGGCTCGAGCCAGCGGTAGATCGACGAATGCTCGCGGAGCGCCCGGCGACGTTGCCGTTCGGCTTCCGACGGCAACATTCGATCGGCCCGCGGTGCGACCACGATTCGGGCCAACTGATGGCCGAACGTGCCGCCCGCCAACGCGGCCACGGCCGAACCGACCAGAGTGAGTAAGGCGACGTTCACGTTTCCACCCCTCCCACGTTGCGGAGGATCGATTGGCCCCAGCGAACGCTCACGTACGACAGTGCGGCGACCGCGATCAGGACCGCTTGGCCCATGATGGTCGTGAAGATCAACCCCGTCGACTCGGGGTCGAGCATGTAGAAAAGCCCGAGGAACCCGACCGGGAAGCCGGCCAGAACGCCGATCATCAGGCGACCGGATGCCGTGTCGGACGCCCGCTTCCGTTCCACCCGCAACCGCTCTTCGAGGTTCTCGCAGAGCCGATCGAGCACGTCGGAAAGTTTGCCGCCCCGTTCTTCGGTCACGATCAAGCTGATCACCAGGAGCGTGATGCCGTCGAGTCGAAGTCGCTTCTGCAGTTCGCGCATCGCTTCCTTGAGCGTCGTGCCCTGTTCGTATTGCGTCATCGCTCGCCGCAGGTGCGTGGCGATCGGCTCCGGTGAATTGCGACTGACAGCCTGGAGCGCCTCGACCAGGGGTAGCTTGCCGCGAAGCTGGGCCGCGAGGTTGCGGGCGGCCGTGGCCGTTTGTTCGCGAAGTTGGTTCTGGTGGGCTCGAATCTTCGCGTCGAGGAACAGTGGCAGAATCTTGTAGACCAGTGCGGCCGCCAACAGGCCGAGTAGTGGAGCGCCGGCTCCCAGCCAGACGATGAAGAACGAACCGAGCGTCAGCCCCCACCAGACGCGCAGGAACGGCCCGAGCATCGCCACGTTCATGCCGAGATCGGACATTTGCTTGCGGTGTCGGGCCAGGACGGCCCCTTCGCGTTTCTCGAGCTTCTCGAAGAGCGACAGGGCCCCATAGCCGGCCGCGCTCCCAGAGAAAATCGAACCGAGCAGGATGAGCGGGGTCATGCGGCGGCCCTCTCGTGGATGCGAATCAGGGCCACCGGATCGGGGACGAGGCCGTTCGATACCAGGTCGGTCACGAACGTCGGCAGGAAGCCGGTCGCGTCGAGCGCTCCACCGTGCACCCGCTTGAAGATCGGTTTCATGCGAACGCCGCCTTCGTCGTTGGCGACGACTTCGGCGATCTCCGAAACGACCTTGCGGTGCCGACCGTTCTCGGCGATCGCTTGAAGCTGCACGATCAGATCGACGGCCGAAATAATCTGGCGATGGATCGATTCGACCGGCAACCGCGTGTCGGCGTTCTGTTGAACCATGACTTCCAGGCGAAGCACGACGTCGGCCGGGCTGTTGGCGTGCAGCGTGGTCATCGAACCATCGTGGCCGGTGTTCATCGCTTGCAGCATGTCGATCGACTCGCCGCCGCGACACTCGCCGACCACGATGCGGTCGGGCCGCATTCGCAGGGCGTTGCGGACGAGGTCGCGGATCGTGACCTCGCCCGCGTCCTCGGCGTTCTTCCGTTTCGCTTGCATCGTGACCACGTGTTGCTTCTTCAGTTGCAGTTCCGCCGTGTCCTCGATGGTTACAATGCGTTCCCGGTCCGGAATAAACTCACTCAGGCAATTTAATAGCGTAGTTTTTCCAGTTCCTGTACCACCTGAAACGATCACGTTTCGACGATTGATCACGGCGGCCCGCAGAAAATCCCGCGCCGCGGGTGAAACTGAACCGAAGTCCACCAAGTTATCGATCGACAAGCGTTGCCGGGGGAAGCGGCGAATCGTCAGGCACGGGCCCTTCAGGGCGAGCGGCGGGATCACCGCGTTCACCCGGCTGCCGTCCGGCATGCGGGCGTCGGCCATCGGCGACGAGGTGTTGATCTCGCGGCCGGCCCGGGCGACGATTCGGTCGATAATCGTGCGCGGGTCCGTCAGAAATCGTCGTCCGGAATCTTCAATCTGGCCGCCCTTCTCGATGAAGATGTGCTCCGCGTCGACGACCATGATTTCCGTCACGGTCGGGTCGTCGAGCAGATCCTCGAGCGGACCGAATCCGTACCAGATGTCCTTGATCTCTTCCTTGAGTCGGCGGAGCGCGAGATAGCGACGCAACGACGGGGCCGGGACGGGCGTCACGCGTAGGCGACGGTCCCAGGCGGGCCAAAAGTCGGTGCCGAGCCGACGCATTTGTTCGGTCAGGTCGTCGCCCGGCTTGAAGCCAAACTCGGCGCGAAATTCATCGACCAGCGCCCGGAGGCCGCGTTCCTGATCGGGCAACTCCGTCCGCAAACGACCCCAGGTAGCGTGCTCGTCGGCGTCCTTGAACGTCTGCGTTGTGATCCCGGATTGAGCGATCTGTTGGCGGACGAGTTCCGACCGCACAGCCACGCCGGCGAGGTGATTGCCGAGCGCCGTCTGGGTCATGTCGTCGACAGGAAAGTCCGCCCGCATCGTGGCGAGGTCGTCGATCGCTTTTTCCAGGGCCAGGATGTACGAATCACGGAACCGATCGTCCGAGACGGTGTCGGCCAACTGGTCGTTCAGTTTGCGGTGAACTTCGCGCACGAGATCGGAACACGACTTGTCGAGCCGGACGGCGTGATCGGTTTCCGACTGGGCTTCTTCCGGGTCGAATTGAACCGTCAATACGAATGGCGGAATGCGAATGGTCGTGTTGGGCACGACCGACGCGTATTGATGTTGCTTGAACAATACCACCGGGCCGACGTGAATCTCGCGCTCGGCCAGGTTCCAGAGCCGCCAGCCATCGCCCGAGTTGCCGATGACGGCCGCTTCGGGCAGGACCAGATTGCTCGGCAAAACAACGTCGTTCTGCTTGAGCCGGCCCACGCGGACGGGGTTCCGTCCGGGGGGGACTTCGACGGGAAAAGCGTTCCCGGTGATTTCGTCGCGCACCACGAATCGCATCGGGAATACCCCTCGGTCTGAAACCCCGGCCTCGAAGCCATCGGCCGGGGCTAGCTGCGGGTCGCCGAAGCGGCTC
>JANLUE010000428.1:0-3845 GCA_031363325.1 Gemmataceae bacterium | reverse complement strand
GGGTTCACCCGAGGGGCTAACGCCCCCCGGCTCGCCATTCCAAATCACCGATGAACGCCGTTTCCGGGTTCACCCGGAGGGCTAACGCCCCCCGGCTCGCCTGACCTGTCCGCCATTCCTAAATCGTCGCCAAACCCGTCGGCACGCCGACCGGGCCCGCGTCCGTGGGACGCAGGTGGAAGCTCAGGCGAACCGCCATCATTTGCTCGAAGATCAACACCAACAGGATCACGAAGTACAGCCACGGGTTTTCGGACAGGTCGCGGCGGCGGGCTCGCAGTTGGTCCTCGTAGGTGTCGTCCGTGGCCGTGTGCAGGTAGCCGCGCGAGATCTGGACGATGTCGTCCGAGTTCGCCCGGGCCAGGTTCCCTTCCGTCAGCGCGTCGACGTTGTAGGCGAGTGCCCGATAGTCCGGGCGCGTCGAGCCCTCCAGAGCCGGCTTGCCGGGCTCGCCGCGCTTCTCGCCGAATCGATAGACGTAGATGCCGGGTTCCTTGCCGTCATTCGCCTCGAGGCGATAAGCACCGCGGGCGTCGTCGGTCGGCATGAGCACGTCGCCGAGCTTGCGGAAGATCGCCTTGTTCGTTTTCAGGTCTTCGGAGTAGTGCCACTTCGTGACCTTCGAATCGTAGGCGTTCTTGTCGACGGTGAACTCGAACGGCCCGCCGAGCACCAGGTTCACATCCGTACCCGAACTCGCGAGGTACCCTTGCATATTGATCATGAGCGGCGGGTAGTACGCCCGTCCGGGGCCTTCGAGGTCGTTCCACGAAGCGCCGGCCGACGACAGGAACGCCATCACCCGGCCCTTGCCGAACGGCTTCGATACGTACAGCGGGTCGCCGTACTTCACTTCGTCGCGAAGCTTTTCGGCCTCTTCCTTGATGGCCACGTTCTCGGACTGGGCCCACAGTTCGACGAGGCCCGGCCGCTTCTTGTCCGGGTCACCCTTGTGTTCGAGCAGGCTGTTGAGATCTTCGCCCAGCACGTAGAGTTCGCTCGTCGAACCGGCCGTCCGGCGGAGTCGGGTCCGGAAGTCGCCCAGGGTGTCGGCGTACTTCTTGCCCTTTTCGCTTTCGGCGACCACGGACAATTTGTCGGTCAAATCATTGACGCGTTTGCTGTAGCTATCGATCGGGCTCGTGTTCTGCAGATAGACGAGCGTCTCGGTTCCCGCGAGGCCGGTTCGAAGTTGCTGTTGGTTCACCTTCAAATAACGATCGATCACGACGAACATAAAGAACTTTTCGTATTCGTCTTCCTTGATCGTCTGGCCGCGATTGTCCTTGTAAAGCTTCTCGAGGGCCGGGTGCGATTGCATTTCGCGGGGGATCAGCAGTTTCTTGTTGAACGTGAACGTCCGACGGATTCGCTCCATGCGGCGTTGATCCTCGGGCACGTCGACGCCGATCGCTCGTTCGAGCGGCACCGGGAACAGGCCATCGCCCTTGCGGTAAAGCTTCTCGTTGTATTCGGCGATCACGTCGGACTTGATGGACGGCCCCATGAAGAACGAAACGCCGCCGCCGCCACGAACGTAGTTTTCCAGGTTCTTCGTGGCGGCTTCGGTCAGGCGCGGCACATCGCAGATGTAAATCGACGCATACGGTTGCAAGTTTAATGTGTCGAGGTCGGCCGCGTTTTTGAGTTGCACATCGTACCCCTTGATCGGCTCCGTAAAGAGCTTCTGTAGGAAGAACGATTCGGCCTCTTTCGTGCCGCGATTGGCCGGGTTGTTGTCGACAATCAGGATCGGCACACGATCGCGAACCTCGACGACCGTGTAGCGGACGTTGTCCGCGGCGATGCCTCCGATCTCGCCTTCGAGATGGGCGCTGACGAGGTTGAAGCGGTCCGGCGTGCCGGCCTCTTCCGTTTCGTCCTCGACCCCGCGCTGGAGGCCGGACCCGAGGTTGATCTTGGCGACCGCTTCGCCGTTCGGCGGCACGGACGGGATGTTGACGGTGCCGTCCTCGCGAATTTGGCCGTTCACCCGGCAGCGGATCAGGACGCCCTTCTTTTCGCTGTTCGAATAGTTGCGAACTTTGACGGTGAATTCGACTTCCTTATTCTTCGAAACGATTCGGGCATCTGGCGCGAAGTCGACGATCGCCAGGTTGTCGCTGTGCAGAGGGGTCTTCTGTTGGGCGGTTCGTTCGGGTGTTACGGCATCGAGCAAATGGATGTCGATGCCGAGCGTCTTGAGTTCCTCGAACGCTTTGGTGAGCGATTCCTTGTTGCGATCCCCCCAGTCGGCGGCGCGGAAGTCGCCAACGACGTGCAGGACGCCCTTCATGTTGCGTTCGTCTTCGAATCGCGCCTTGGCGGCCTTCAAACCCTCGGCCAAATCAATGTGCCGCAGCGATGGCTTGAGCGGCCCGAGTCTCGATTTCAATTCGTCGACCGAGGTCGAATTGAGTCGGCCCACGTCGATCGGCTGTTGATCGAGTTCCGAAAGCAGCAAGACCTTGGCGTGTTGCGGGCTCGAAGCCTGGACGGCGGCGGCCGCGATCTTGTCGGTCGTGAGTCGCCGGGCCTCGGCGAACACGTCGCGGACCTGGCCATCGTCGCCGCGGACCGAGTCGCTCGTCGAGAGTGTGTCGTCGATCAAGATGATGTGGAGCGTGCTCGCTCCCTCGGTGCCGCCGGACTCGCAGCCGACGAACCGGGCCAACAACAATCCGGCGAGCAAGCACATCAGGATGCGCAGGGCGAGCAGGATCATTTGTTCGATGATCAATTTGCGCCGCGACCGCTTCTGCGACTTGAGCAGAAACTCCATGGCGGCGAATCGGACGCGCTTGTAGCGCATCCGATTGATCAAATGGATGATGATCGGGGAACTGATCAACAGTGCCCCGGCGATCATCGTGAACGGGTTCGCGAACAGAGAAAGCATCGATCTCTCAATCGTCGATTTTCAATTTCGAACCATTAACCGACGGAAGCTTTCGAGCCACCCGAGCGCATGGCCATGCGGCGGAACAGGAACTTCGAGAGCACGGCGTCCATGTAGTCGCTGGTCTTGATGAGCGAATAGTCGATTCCGAGCCGACTACAACCGCGGCGCACTTCGATCAGGTATTCCTCGAGCGCTTCGATGTAGCCTTCGCGAAGCGACTTCGGGTCGCAGAGCAAGTTCGGCAATTCCTCCATGCCCTCGAACCGCGTCGTCCCGGCGAACGGGAACGACAGTTCGTCGTCGTCCATGATGTGGAAGACCATGACGTCGTGCTTGCGGGCCCGGAGCATTTCCAGGCCCTTCAGGAGCGGCTCGCGATCGGTGAGCAGGTCGGAGAAGAGCAGGATCATGCCGCGGCCGTGCGTGGCCTCGGCGACTCGCTTCATCAGCTTGTACGGATCGGTTTTGGCCTTCGGCTGATTGGCGTTCAACGTTTGAGCGATCGCGTCGAGATGGAAGTCGGACCCCTTGGGGGGGAGCATCGCGCGAACATCTTCGTCGAACGCGATCATGCCGACCGAGTCTTGTTGCTTGACGGCCATGTAAGCGAGACACGCGGCGGCCGTGCAGGCGTATTCGTACTTGTTAAGCGTGCCGGCCCGCTTGTGTTTGTCGACGCCATAGTGCATCGACTCGGAGACATCGACGACAACCTGGGCCCGAAGATTCGTTTCAGCCTCGAACTGCTTGATGTAGAACTTGTCGGTCTTGGACCAGACCTTCCAGTCGAGGTGGCGAATATCGTCCCCGCGAACATAGTCGCGATGCTGAGCAAACTCGACCGAATGCCCAAAGAAGGGACTTCGGTGCATGCCGGAAATGAACCCCTCGACGATCTTCTGCGCCCGCAGATCGAGCCGCGCGATGCGGGCGATGACCTTGG
>JANLUE010000426.1:0-2631 GCA_031363325.1 Gemmataceae bacterium | reverse complement strand
TTCGCTCGGGCGGCGGCCTCGCTGCGCTTCAATGATATCCCGCAATTTCCTCGTGGCTTGCGAGGAAATTGCGCAGAAACTTCGCGATTGCACGAAGAGGATCACGTCATTGCGGGTTCACCCGAGGGACTAACGTCCCTCGGCTCGCCTGGCCATTGTGCAAAGACCAGGCGAGCCGGGGGACGTTAGTCCCTCGGGTGAACCCGCAACGACGTGATCCTCTTCATACGATCGCGAATTCTCTTCGCAATTTCCTCGCAACCCGCGAGGAAATCAACAGATATCATTGAAGCGCAGCGAGGCCGCCGCCCGAGCGAACTGCGACACCGATTTTTCGACGTTGTGGTGTGAAGGTCGCGTTTCAATTCCGGTTGACGTTCGCTCGGGCGGCAGCCTCGCTCCGCCGCCCGAGCGAACCACGTCAGATTCGAGCGCTTTTCAATTTGATGTAGCGGGCAAACCCGGCGCCCAAGTTTTTTACGCCGGAGGCGTTTCAGCCATTAGCCGGCGGTTGAGCGCAGCGACACCGCCGGCTCTCGATCGCCAAACCAGAACGACCCCGGTAGGGGTCGTAGCGGCTCGATGAGTCGAAGCATCGCCACATGACCAAGGCGAAAATTGACGCGACGCCGGTGGTTCGGGTCGTCGATCGGCGGACGCCGTTGCTGCGACCCCTCCGGAGTCGTCGGGATGGTGCGATCGTCGACCGGCGGTGTCGCCGCGCTCAACCGCCGGCTAATGGCTGGAACGCCTCCGGCGTATAAAACTGGGTCGACGGACTTGCGGAAACGACGAACGGCATTCGGATTTGCCCGCTACATCAATTTAAAAGGCGCTTTGGTCAATCCGCCAATGCATCCACTTCGCGATCGCGATAGAAGTCGCGGAGCAGCTTCAGCAATCCGATAGCGGAAATCGCTTCCGCTCCCGCCCGGCGATTGGCGGCCCCGATCCGAAACGCGAGCGCCCATTGCCGGGCGAGCGTGAGATACGCTCGCCACAAGGGCCACGTCGGGTCGTAGATGTTCGTCGCCTCGGCCGTCACGCCGTTCAATTCGATCACGGCGAACTCACCGCGTCGCAGGGCCGCTTCGCTCGTCGCCCGCACGTCGAATCGGCCGAAATGGAACCCCTCGAAGTTCGCGAGCGCGGCATCGACGGCGTCCCGGAGTTCCGGCGTCGCGAGGTGGGCACCATCGCGAAACAGCGTGCCCTGACAATGGTTCCCGGCCAACGCCAACGGGAACCGCACGCCATCCGATAGGACTCGATCGACGGAGCCCGCGTGTCGCTTCAGAAACGTCGCGGCTTGCATCCGATAGCGGGGGTGTCGCCAAATCAACTCCTCGATCGTCGATCGACCATCGCCGATGAGTTCGGGAAAGACCTTGTCGGTGATCGCGAAGATTTGGCCGCGGTCCGCGTTCGGCAAGCGGAACCAGAAGATGCCAACCTCGATCGGCCCCGCGTGGTACGGTTGCACGAGCACGTCGGCCGGGGCGTGTTGCAAGTACTTTTCGGCATCGACCCAGTCGGACACTTTCTTGACGCCCGCTCCACGTTGACCCGCGTCGGGCTTGAGCACGAGCGGGAAGACCCATTCGCGCCGACCGACTAACCGTCGCAACGCGGCGAGTCGATGCTCGCCCACGCCGGCCGGGAGCAGCTCGCTCGGTATGATCGCCCAGGCCGGCAGTCGGCGCAGGATGTCGGCCTTCGATTCGCCAACGACTCCGCCCGCCGGGATCGCCGGATTGGCGCAGGTCCAGACGGTCGCGCTGCGGTGACGAATCGCGAGCCAAGCCCACCACGGCACAAGCGGCAGGTAGAAGACCCAGGCGGGCCAAAACTCCCAGCGCCACAGGCGCGAAACGCTCGCGATTGACTGGGCCCGCCCAAGTGGCGTCGCCAGCCGCGTGGCCAGTCGAACGCCAACATAAACACATGCGAATGCGATTATCAGCGGCACGACACCGGCGTTCGACCCAAAGTAGGCCACTGGCAGGACGACGAGTGGCGTCCACACGAGGGCCGCGAGCAATCCCCACACAAGGAACGAGACTGGCTTCCGCCCGACCAGGCCGGCCGCCAGGAACAACGGCACGCGCGAGCCCGGCAGGAAGCGCGACGCGACGACCGACCAGCCGCCGCGACGATCGAGCCAGTCCGCCGCTTGCGTCAGCCGTGGGCCCGATGTTCTTCGACGCACCCACGCGGATCTGCGGGCGGCTCGACCGATGGCCCACACGCCGGCATCGCTCAGGAAGATCCCCAGAAACGCGGCCAACAGGCCAAGCCCAACGCCCGCCCGCCCGTCGGCGATGAGCAACCCGACGCCCAGGACCGTCAAATCCTCGGACACACACGCGGCCAAAATGACGGCGACCAGAAACCCCCAGGTGCCGACCGATGGATCGATTGAAGTGGCGAGAAAGTTCATCGAATGTTCCGTGAGTCGGGCGGCGAAGGCTTTGCGAAGCCAATCGCGTCGCCTGGCACTGAGATGATCGAGACAGGGGGAGGTGACGCGCTCGGCTTCGCCAAGCGGCTAACGAACTTCAGGTTGATATGTAATGCCATCACGGCAACGAAAAGGCGAGCCGGTCGGGCGTAAGCCCACCGGGTGAACCC
>JANLUE010000400.1:0-6512 GCA_031363325.1 Gemmataceae bacterium | reverse complement strand
ATCAGTTGCGGCGGCTTCGCGGACTGGGGATTCGGTGTCCTGCGCGATCGCGGCGTGCCGTTGAACTTGGTGGCCGGCGGGCTGGCCGGCACGATTCTCGTTTCCGTTTTCTTGATGTTGATGGTCCGGCCACGTCGCGATTGAATTTACTTCTTCACGGCCCTTTCCACTTCCGCCCGGTAACGCTTCTCGACTTCAACCGCGGGTGAATCGCTCACCTTGATGGTCGCTTCCAGATCGATCGCCTTGGGCGGGAAGCAGTTGTCGGCGTCGCAGACCAGGAGTCGAAGCTTGATCTTGCTCGTCGCCGGGCCGGCCTTGGCCGTCGGCAACACGACGGCCTTGCGAACCCAGGTGCCGCCGCCCGGATAGTAGTGCAATTCGTAAGTGTCCTTCGACACGGTGTCCGTGATCGTCTTGGACTTCGGCGAAACAGGGTCGACTGTTTCGCCGACGAATACGAGCGGGCCATCGGTCGGGAAGGTCAGCTTGTTCGCGGAGAATCGAGCTTCTTCGCTCGGCTGAACGACCGGGTACGTGTGATACCCCTCGGCCAGTTCAACCTTGATCTTGAGTGTGACCGTCTCGCCGGGCTTGGCCGTCGCCGGCTCGAACGTCGCTTCGACTTTCTTGACCGCTTCTTTCGCCGTTTGGGCACCAGCGAAGCCGGTCGAAGCGAGGAGGAACGCGCAGGCAAGCAAGCGGGTCATGGAGTCGGTTCCTTCGTGGGGGCATCATTCGCTCGAACGCACTCGACGAGAATGCCGAGAATCTTGTCGAGGTTCGTGAGGTAGTAGAGATCGGAGTCCGTCGTGAGGCTATTTTCTTCGAGCCGAAAGAATCGCCACAGGTCGCCGGTCGTCACGCAGCCGTGAATTTTTGGCGTCGGCTGGCCGGACCTTTCATTGAAAATTCGCATTCCGACCATCTGAGCGATGCACTGAGGGTAACTGGCTTCGATATCACCCTTCTTCGCTTCAACGACGACCATCAAGGGTGCCTGCAGGTAAGGAAACGGAATCGACCGCGAAAGCAAGAAATCGCATTCGCCCGTCAAGCCTCGATCCGGATCGACGTACAATTCGGCCCCCGAATAGTGCGAGTACTTCTCGCCGAGAAAATCACGGAGCCGCGCCAAGATGGGGGCCACGAGATACTCGGACCGAGATTTCTCGTTGAATCGCGCGATGGTGCCGCCCCGTTCGAGCGACTCGGTCAGCCACGTACCCGGTTCCTTCGGCTCGACCCCGTGAAACAGCGGGGCTTGCGTGATGCTGACACCGAGTCGCGTACTCAAGTCGTCAAAGGTAAAATTTGAATAGGCCATCTTCCCACCATTGCATCAGTTGGATCCAACCGTCACGATCCAAACCAATATCCCCAAAATCTTGCCGAGGTCAGTGAGGAAGTATTGATCAGAGTCAATCGTCAATGCGTTGCCGGCCAGCCTCAAAAATTGCCAATCGGTTCCCGTAGTGATGCACCCGTAGACGGCCGGTACCTCGGACTTCCAGTGCGTGTTGAAGGCACGCGCGCCAAGCATCTGTGCGGCACACTGGCCGGTCGCGGCCTCGATGTCGCCTCGCTTCGCTTCGACCACGACCAGGAGCGGTGCCTGGAGTTCTGGTAACGGGGGAGCTCCGCCGACGACGAAATCGCAGACGCCTTTCAGTCCAGCCGCCGGGTCCGCGTTCAGTTCGATTCCCGAATACAGTCCAAAGTTCTCGCCGACGAAGTCGCGGCCATGGAACAAAACCGGCGCGATTATCATCTCCGATCGCGTTTTTTCATTGATCAGAGGCTGCGACTTCGCTCGCGCCATCCAGTCGAGCAACCAAGTCCCCGGCGTCAATGGCGCGATGCTCCCAAACAGCGGGGCCCGATTGGCCCGCAAGCTGAATTGCGAAAGTACTTCGTTCAACGTGAAGTCGCCGTACGACATTACTTTTCGCCCTTGGCCGCCACCGCGGGCACGCCATTCAATGCGAGCGTCGTGACCTGTTTCGTCTTCAAATCGACGACGCGGATTCGGTGGGCGTTCGTGTCGGCCACATACAGTTTGCCGTTCGCCAGAGTCAGTCCCGCTGGCTCGTTGAACGGGGCTTCCTTGTCGCCCTTGGCCTGACCCAGATACGTCGTCACGCTGCCATCTTTCAAATCGATCGCCTTCAACTTGCTGTTGTAAGTGTCGGCCACGAACACTTTACCTTCGTGGTGCAACACCGCGATCGCGTGTTGAATCTTCGCTTCGATCGATTTGTCTTCGTCGCGACCTGGGCCGTCCTGATCGCCAAACTCGAACAAGGCCCGACCAACGAGCGTCGTGACGCGGCCCATCTTGTTCATGGGGACTTTGCGAATGGCGCTCACTTCGCAGTCCGCCACGTACAGGTTCTTGCCATCGGTCGTCAGGCCGCTCGGCTGCGCGAACCGGGCGATCTCGTGCGGGCCATCCTTGATGTTCTCGCGGCCATCGCCAGCGAAAATCTCGAGCAGGTTCGTCTTCAGGTCAAGCGTCCAGATCTGATGGTGGCCGGCCATCGCGATAAACATCCGATCGCCGTCGCGGAGCAGATCCCAGGGACTATTGAGACCGCGCTCGAGCGCCGGCCCGCCTTCGGAACGATCGCGATCCTGTTCGCCCGTGCCCGCCGCGGTCTTTACCGTCTTCGCCTTCAGGTCGAGCGCCCGGATCAAATGGTTCTTGCGGTCGGCCACGTAGAGTACTTCGTCGACGAGGGCCATCCCCTGGGGGTCGTCGAATTGCGCAGTCGCGAACGCGCCGTCCTTGCGCCCCGGCGATCCGGTCCCGGCGGCCGCGATGAACTGCCCGTTCAGATCGGTGATCACGACCCGATGGTTCGTGCTATCGGCGATGAACAGGCGATTGCCCTTCTCGTCGGCGTGCACTTTTCCCGGAAAATACAGCGGCGAATCGACTTTGTCGCGGAAAGCGGCCGTGTCGAACCGGATCGGCTTCTCGTTCAACGTGCCTTTCTTCTTGAACTCGGTCACCAACTTGCCGATCTCGCGGTCGAGCGCCTCATAAAGCCCCTCGCCGCTTCCCTTGCCGACGATGTTCCCGTCCGGGTCGATGACGATCAACGTTGGCCACGAACGGCACTCGTAGTTGTCCCAGATTTTTTGGTCGGCGTCGTTCACGACCGGGTGATTGATTTCGTAACGCAACATCGCCTTGCGAATCGACTCCGAGTTCTTCTCGGTGTCGAACTTGGCCGAATGGACCCCGATCACGACGAGTTCGTTGGCGTACTTCTTCTCGAGCTTCGCCAGGTCGGGCATGATGTGCAGGCAATTGATGCAGCAATACGTCCAGAAGTCGAGCAGAACGACTTTGCCCTTCAGGTCCTTGAGCGTGACGGGCTTGCCGGTGTTGAGCCAGGCGATGCCGCCTTCGAGTTCGGGGGCCTTCGAGCGCTTGCGCGGCAGGGGGTCGTCGTCATCTTCTTCCTTCGGCTTCGGACGCGCTTTGCCCTTGCCGTCTTTCTCGTCCGCTTGGGCGGCGTCGGGCCCGGTCGGCACGAAGGCGAGGCCGACGCCCAGCGCCACGGCCAAGCCGAGAGCGAGTACGATGGGCAACCAGCGCAGGCGATTGGAAGTGGGTTCGGCGGGAAGAGACATTCGGCACTCCGGACCGCGAGGAGAAGACGCCCCTTATCTTACCCGCACACGCCGCGGGAGGGAACAGCGATTCGATGCGGCCCGAAGTCGGGGGTTGCTTCAATAATCGTCGAGGCCCCGTCGTCGACGCATCGGCCGGCGGCGTTTGCGGGCGGGCTGCTGGTTCGACAGGAATACGACGGCCAACACGACTACGATCGCGAAGAACGCCAGGACTCCAATGCCGATTCCAACCCACTTGAAGTTGAAGCCGTTCCGGGGCAGCGGCACCGGATCGTTGGCGTCGGGCAACGTGATCCCGATTCCGCCGTCCGGCCCGATGTGCGCGCCCGGCTGGACCATTGGCGTGAAGCCGATCTGTGGCGCGCCGATCGGCGGAGCGGTCCCCGGCGCGAAGTTCACGGTTCGGCAGAACGGACAGGTGATCTGCCCCGGCGGGGCCGCGCCGACGGCTAGTTGCCGACGACAGTTTCCACAGAGCCACTCGGTGATTCCCGGACCGGGCATGTTGGGGAACCCGCCGGGCGGTCCGAACCCGCCCGGGGGAATGCCACCGCCACCGATACCGCCCGGCGGGCCGAAACCGCCCGGGGGAATGCCACCGCCGCCGATTCCGCCCGGCGGGATTCCACCACCGCCGATTCCAATCCCCGGCGGTGGACCGATCGGGCCGGGCGGTACGGGCAATCCAGGCCGGCCGCCGATCCCGCCGCCGATACCGATCGGTGGTCGCCCGCCGGGACCGATCGGCCCAGGCTGCGACTGGCCGGGAATGGCGAACAGGAGCGTCCCTAGGAGTGAGGCCACGGCGACCAGGCCGAGGCGCACGCGAGCAGTCCGGGTCATTGCGAGTCTCCGGATGGATGGCTTTCGTTAGATTAGCAGTTCCCAATGATTTCGTGGTAACGGGACCTCGGCATTCCAGTTTCGCTGGCCGTCGGGTTCGATCTCCGGAAGAAGTTGCTCGGCTCGATGAAAGCCACGTTTGTCGTATGATTGTTACGGTCGGAGTCGTCGCGCGAACTCCGCGCGATCCCGAAACGTCCTTGAGTTCGTGAGCCCACACCCAAAAGCCGTATGCACGTTGGCTCGCTACGCGTTCGGCTGTTGCTCCGCCAGTCGCAGTCCCTCAAGGACAAGCGACAGGTCGTGCGGAGCGTGCTCGCGAAGCTGCGAGACTCGTTCCTCGTGGCCGCGACCGAGGTCGAGTCTCAGGACGATCACAAGGTAATCGTCCTGGGGATTGCGGCGGTCGGCGATGAAGTGTCGGCCATTAAGAAAGTCCTCGAAGGCGTGACGAACGCCCTGCGCAGTCATCCGGTCGCCGAGTTTGTCGCGGCCGAGTCGGTCGTCGATAGCCCGCTGTTTTAACGAGCCAAATGAAGCATCATCGTCTCGCCCGGGTCGCCGAAGCCATTCGTGAAGTCGCCAGCGAGGCGATCCTGTTCGAGTTGCGCGACCCGCGCATCAAGTTCACAACCGTTACGCGCGCCGAAGTGTCCGCCGACCTGCAGCGCGCCAAGATCTTCGTCTCGGTCATGGGGTCCGAGCGCGATCAGGCCTTGACGCTTCACGGTCTGCGGAGCGCGGCCGGGTTCATTCAATCCAAGCTCGGCGAGCGAATGCGCAGCCGCTACATACCCATCTGCGAGTTCGTGCTCGACGAGGGGATGAAGAACAGCCTCGAGATCAACCGGTTGCTTCAAGAGGAAAAGGCCCGCAATCGGCCGGCCGTCGAGGCGACCGACGAGCCCGAGGCGGATGACCCCACCCCGCCCACCGAATAGAACGATTCCTTCAGGAACTCTCGGGAGCAGGACGCCATGCCGATGACCGCCAACAAGCAAAAAGTTCTCGACCACGTCTACACGGCCCTCAAGAAACGATTCGATGTCGCCGAGCCGGTCGAACGCACCGTCACCGAGCACTTGCTCTACGCGGTCGTTCGCGAAGGGACGACTCGCGACAAGGCCGACCGGGCGTTCGCCAACCTCAAAGAACGATTCGTCGACTGGAACGAAGTTCGCGTCTCGACGGTGCAGGAACTCTGCGACGCGATGGGCCCGCTCCCGGACGTGGCCAACCGAGCGAACCGCCTCATCAGCTTGCTCCAAGAATGGTTCGAACTGACCTACACGTTCGACATGGAGGAGATCGCCAAGAAGGGGCTCAAGGAGGGGGCCAAGAAGATTTCCCGACTCGATGCCTCGGACGATTATTCCGTCGCCTGGGTCATGCAGCATGGCCTCGGCGGGCACGCCATTCCGCTCGACGGCCCCACGCTCCGCGTCTTGCGCCGACTCGGCGTCCTCGACGGAGAATCGGAAAGCCTGGAGAGCCTGCGCGGCACGATCGAACATTTTGTGCCGAAGGCCAAGGGGCCGGCGTTCGTCGAATTGCTGAGCGAACACGCCGACTCGATCTGCCTGGAAGACCACCCCAAGTGCGGCAAGTGCCCCCTCCTCGACGACTGCCCGACGGGCCAGGAACTCCGAGCCGCCGAGCCGGCTCGGCCGCGGAAGCCACGGTGAAATCGTCACTCGATCGTGAGGCGAACCCATGCGAACCTATACAGTCGTCGTGGAACAAGACTCGGCCACCGGACTTTTCGTCGGCTCGGTACCCGGTTGGCCCGGTGCCCACTCTCAAGGGGAGACGCGCGACGAACTGGCCCTGAACATGCGGGAAGTAATCGACATGTTGCTGGAGGATGGCGAACCGGAACTCGAATCGGAGTACATCGGCACTCAAAGCGTTGGCTCGGCATGAGTGCTCGCGTCCGGATCTTGAAGCCGCACGAAGTGGTCCGCGCTCTCGAAGCTTTCGGCGTAGAGCTTGTACACGTTCTCGGTGCCCGAGGGCCGCGCCGC
>JANLUE010000395.1:0-3065 GCA_031363325.1 Gemmataceae bacterium | reverse complement strand
GTGCCATCGAACATCACGAGCGGGTCGGGAAGTTCTGGCGTCTTTGATAGATCGGCCGGCTTCGGGAAATTCCCACACTGACCGGAGTCGGAGCCGTGCTTGGGCCATTCCAGCGGACATCAGACTCCGACCGCGTGAGTGGGAATTTCCCGAAGCCGGCCGATCTATCAAAGACGCCAGAACTTCCCGACCCGCTCGTGATGTTCGATGGCACGAAGGTCGAGACGAAAGCACAGTGGGTTGAGAAACGCCGGCCCGAATTGAAGGCGTTGTTTCAACATTACATGTACGGCACGCTCCCGGCCGTCGGGCCGGTGACCGCCAAAGTTAGGCACGAAGACACGAACGCATTCGGCGGCAAGGCCACGCTTCGCGAAGTCGCTCTCTCGGCGATCGCCGGGCACGAGTTCCATTTGCTCGTCGTCGTTCCGAATGGCAAGAAGGAACCAGTCGGTTGCTTTGTTGACCCGAACTTCGCCGGGAACCATTCGGCCGTCGACGACCCCAAAGTCGCGCTGCCGACCGCCTGGATGTACGCGAACCGCAAGGGCGTGAAGGACAATCGCGCGACCGACGCGAGTCGCGGTTCGGAGAAGGAAGTCTGGAACATCGAGCAGACGATCGATCGCGGTTACGCGGTCGCGATCTTCTACGCCGGCGAAATCGACCCCGACCGGGCCGACGTGCGCGGGGGGATTCGGCCGCTGTTGCCGAAGGACTTGAACACGGCGACGATTGTCTGCTGGGCGTGGGCGATTCACCGATCAATTGACTATCTGGCCACGTTGAAGGAGATCGACGCCAAGAAGTTCGTGGCGGTTGGTCACTCGCGGCTGGGCAAGACGGCCCTGCTCGCCGCCGCGTTCGACGAGCGGATCGCGCTGGCGATTCCGCATCAGGCCGGCTGCGGCGGGACGGCCCCGAGTCGCGGCACCGTGGGCGAAAGCGTCAAGCGAATCAACGACGCGTTCCCGCACTGGTTTAACGACGCCTTCAAGATGTTCGGCGACGACCCCTCGCGCTTGCCGTTCGACCAGAACGGCCTCGTCGCGTTGTGCGCCCCGCGGCCGGTGCTGTTCTCGAACGCCAAGGAAGACGAATGGGCCAACCCGACCGGCCAGTTCGAGGTGTTGAAAGCGGCCGAATCCGTGTACCGCTTCCTCGGCGTGGAAGGCCTGGAGACGAAGGAAGTGCCACCGTTAGGCAAGCTGAGCGCCGGCCGACTCGGTTACTTCATCCGGGCCGGGAAGCACTCGATGAATCGTGAGGACTGGGCCGCGTTTCTGGACTTCGCGGACGCTCGACTTCACGCGAAATGAACTTTCACGCCCACAAGCAACGATTGTCTCGGCCCTAACGCCAGTAGTCCGGCAAGCCGGCCTTCGTCTCGATCAGAATCTCGCGGAGCGCCGTTCGATCTTCGGGCGATAGATGGGCGTACGCCTTGTTGGTATCGCGACCGGAGAGTATGTCCCACATTCGCCGATAAACGCGGTCTTTCACGCTTGACGGCAACGCGTCGAACGGTTCCGAGTCGACGAGGTAGCTACAGGGATACTTGAACAGACGCGTCCGCAGGTCGAAGTCGCGGAGCGAGCGGCCCTTCTTGTCCTTCAGCCCGCGCGCGGCGAATTCCTCGGCGAACTTCGACGTGCCAGCGATCGGATCGGTCAACTTCGCCTCCTCGCCGAAGAACAAGTACTCGACGAGTTGCTCGGCGGCCGCGTCCACCCGCCGGGCCGTGCCTTCCGTGAGTCGACCCTTCGGGGCGTTGTCCATTTCGTTCAACACATCGGCATCGCGGTGAGCGAGCAACGTCTGGTATCGAGCGGCCGTGATTCGGTTGTGCATCTCGGCCTGATGTTCGAGCACCATCAAGGCGACAATATCGCTATGTGGCGTCAGATAGGAGCCCGCGTCGATCAGGCCGGTCAAATTGGTGCGGTTCAGGCCGGCGGAACTCTTCAGGTCGTCGGCCGACGGTCGACGCGGCAGGACCAGGTTTCCCAAATGCGTTTGCTTGCCGTGCGTGCCGGTCGCGTACCAGCCGCCCCAACGATGGGCGAGCGGACTCGCATGATCGATGCGGTACGATCCCTCGGTGAGGATGGGCTGGCCATCGCGGTCGGTAAACACGGAACGCACAAGATGGGCCGGGATGCCCGGCCCCCGCGCGGCGTGGCAGATCAAGCAGTTTTCAGTTTGACGTTGAAACTTCGGCTGGCGATTCGGTTCTTGCTTCAGCGTGTAGAAGACGGCCCCCAGCTTTGGGTCCGCCGTCGAAATCTCGAGGACTTCGCCGCTTCGGCAGAAGCCAACGTAGACCTGGTCGTTGAAGTAGATGGCCCGTGGCGTGCGCGGCGAGATTCGATCCCGTTGCAAGCTCGTCTTCGAGAACACGAGCATCTGCGACGATTGCGGCACTTCGAGCGCCTTCAAGATCGCGGCCAGGTAACCGAACTCGTCCGCGAACGGCAATTTGACTTCGCCGGCGTCCAATCGCTTCTGCAATCGGGTCACCGCGTTCTCGGCAGTGGCCTTTGAGTATTCGATCGGCGGGCGATCGAAATCGTCGCCGGCGAAAACCGAGTGGGAGAGTACCGACAAGAACAGTGCGAAACGCATGTCGATCCAAAAGGTGAGCGCTGGCGGGACTACCCAATTACGTTACAGTCGTGTAAATTGGATGTCAAGGTCCAATTAACGAGCCAAGAATGTTTTCCAAGTCCGTCGAATACGCCCTGCGGGCGGTCGCCCACCTCGCTTACAAGGCCCCCGACGCGCAAACGACCGAGCAAATCGCCGAGGCGACGCGAGTCGATTCGGTCATCCGAGTGCTGAAGGAATTAATAATGTTCCTTTTCCACCAACATTAAACAATGAAATGCCTTCGTCCCATCCTGCAATAACCTGGTGCTGGCCAATGGTGAATTCAAATGGAGTCCGACCTGGATTTAACGATGAATCGAACATGGTTCCGTTTGTTAATTTACCTGTGTAATTCACAGTAACTTTTTTACCTGCTTCTACTTTAGCTCCATCACCTTGTTTTTCTACAACATAGT
>JANLUE010000360.1:0-6342 GCA_031363325.1 Gemmataceae bacterium | reverse complement strand
CCCACGCGCCCATCGCCCACCAAGTGCGGGGACCCCGTCCCCGGCCCGGCGGTGGCCCCGCCAGACCCCCGGGGCACCCGCGTCGCCCAATTACCTCGATCGCCCTCGAATTTAGCCGCTCGCTCCCATTCCGACTTCTTTCAGATCGGCGCGTTTGCCCTCGTAGGTCGTCGAATACGCCCGCACGGCGGGGTCCGGGGTTTCGCCCCACGTCTGACACGCCTGATCGTAGATCGCCGGCCACCAGTTCTCGTGCGCCGTCAGCCCCTGGTCTTTCACCGCCTGCCAGTTGCTCAGGATTCGGCTCCAGCATTCGTCGCCGTAGGCGAGCGCCTTGTTGATGTTCTCGAAGTGCGGAATGTACCACAGTCGGCCGATCGCCGCGTGGAGCACTTCGTCGGCCCAATCGAAGTCCTGGATGGTGGCCATCAAGGGAATGCCCGAGCCGATGCCGACTTCCCATTCGTAACGCTTACCCGTCTTCGTCATCAATCCTTGTTCGATGAAGTAGAGCACCGCGTGCCGTTCCATCGGCGTGCATTCGGTGTTGAGACGTAGCGACCAATTGTGCGTGATGCGGGCCTGAGTCCAATCGACGCCGAGCGCCACAAAGCCGACTTCGCCCATCATGGCGTGCCGGGCCTCGTCCCAGAGTTGCCGGCTCATGTCGCGGTAGTACTTCCAGGGCTTGCCCTTCGTCTCGGTCAAGATGCTCGCCATCATCTCGGGAACGTCGATCTCGCGGATCCGCTTGAACAACATCATCAGGGCCTTGGCCTTCGCGGGCTGGGCCGGGTCATAGAGGAACGCTTCCGGGTTCACGCCCTGGTTGAACGGATCCAGCCAGCGTTCGTCGCGCTTGGGGATCGGGTCGTAGACGTAGGGCTTGGTGGAATCACGGCGTTGGGGCACTCCTGGCTCGGGTGGTGACGCACCGTCCAGCCCGCCGGCCATGTCAAGAAGGCGACCGAGGTAACGGGTCCGCTCCAACAGCCGTTCTTCGACAGCTTTGTCAGCCACGAGGGCGTTCATGACTAGACTGCCCCAATTCATCATGTCGTCGAGTTCGATTCGAGCGAATCGAAGCACTCGTCGGCTGGGGGCGTCGGTTAAGGAATTCGTGTCCCTTTCGTAGTCCGCGATGGCATTCCAAAGCGCATAAATGCCGTTTCCATAGGCACCGTAAACGAGTTCCTCAGTGGCCGTTGAGGCCAGCACCTCGTCGAAGAACACCTCCAGAGCCAGGTGCGGCACCTCCTCCAAACCCAGTGGGGGTTCGCGCATCTCGCCGATGCGCGAGCGCAAAGCTTCGACATGCTCGGCACACAGGTAGGCGTGGTGAGCGAAGCCCGTTTTCAGTTCGTAGATCGGCTCGGCCGTGATCCTGGCCGTCAGGATTTCGTGCAGTCGCTTGAAGGCGTAGTGGAAGCGTTTGAGTCGCGTGACGCACGCCTCGATGCCGAGCCCCGGCTTCGCCGCCTCGGCGTGCGTGGCCACCCCGGCGAGTGGCGGCAAGTTCTTGTACGTGAGGTAGGTTTCGGGAGAGATCATGGGGAAAGTATAGGGCGAGCGGAGCCGCATCAGGCCTCGGGTCCGCTCGCGCGACCGTCTCACATCGCGACGGTCACCGTCTTGACTTCCGAGTACATCTCGAGCGCGTACTCGCCGAGTTCGCGGCCGATGCCGCTCATCTTGTAGCCGCCGAAGGGGGCGGCCGAGTCGAACACGTCGAAGCAGTTCACCCACACGGTGCCGGCCCGGAGAGCGTGCGACACGCGCAAGGCCTTCGTGATGTCCTTCGTCCAAACGGCTGCCGCGAGGCCGTAGAAGGTCTTGTTGCCGCGCGCGATCACTTCGTCGATGTCCTTGAACTTCAGGATGCTCATCACCGGCCCGAAGATCTCTTCTTGCGCGATCCGCATGTTGTCCTTCACGTCGGCGAACACCGTTGGCTGGATGAAGTAGCCCTGGTTGCCGGACCGCGCGCCGCCGACGAGCATCTTCGCCCCGTCCTTGCGGCCCGCGTCGATGTAGCCCATCACGCGGTCGAATTGTTCCTGCGACACCTGGGGGCCTTGTTCCGTCGTCTTCTCGAACGGATCGCCGACCCGTCGCGACTTCGCCTTGGCCGTGATGCGTGCGACGAACTCGTCGTACACGCTTTCTTCGACGAACAACCGACTGCCGGCGCAGCAGCATTGGCCCTGGTTGAAGAATAGGCCGAAATAGGCCCCCTCGATCGCCTGATCGAGGTCGGCGTCGGCGAAGACGATGTTCGGCGACTTGCCGCCGAGTTCGAGGCTGACGCGCTTCAAGTTGCTCTGGGCCGCGGCCGTCATGACCAACTTGCCGGTACTCGTTTCGCCGGTGAACGCGATCTTGTCGACATCCATGTGCGACGACAGTGCCGCCCCGGCCGTCGGACCGTAGCCCGGCACCACGTTGATCACGCCGTCCGGGAAGCCAACGTCCTGGGCGAGCTTCGCGATCCGCAAGGCGGTGAGGGGTGTTTGCTCGGCGGGCTTGAGGACGACCGTGTTCCCACAGGCGAGGGCCGGTCCCCATTTCCACGCTTGCATCAGAGCGGGGAAGTTCCAAGGAATGATCTGGCCAACCACTCCGATCGGTTCGTGCCGCGTGTAGCAGAAGAAGTTCCCGTCGATCGGAATCGTCTTGCCGTGAATCTTGTCGGCCCAGCCCGCGTAATATCGGTAGCACTGAATGACGAGCGGCAGGTCGGCGGCCATCGAATCGGCGAGCGGCTTGCCGTTGTCGAGCGATTCGAGGGCCGCGAGGTCGTCCTTGTTCGCTTCGACCGCGTCGGCCAACTTGCCGAGCAGTCGGCCGCGTTCGCGGGCCGACATCTTCGACCACGGGCCCGTCTCGAAGGCGGCGCGGGCGGCGCTCACCGCTCGATCAATGTCCGCCTTGTCCCCCTCGGCCACCTGGCAAATCGTCTCACCGGTCGCGGGGTTCAACGTGGCGAACGTCTTGCCGCTGGCCGAATCAACCCAACGGCCATTGATGAGCATCTTCTGATCGGCGACCTTCGGCCGCGGCGACTGTGGTTCCTTGGCGTGCTTGCCGTTCGACTTGGTGTTCTCGACGGGCTTGGATTTCGTCTTGATCGCGGCCATGATGGCGGCTCCTGGAGAGATGGGAACGGAGGCCATTGTCGCCGGGGACGGGGCGATGTCAAAGGAAATCGCGTCGACGACGGACGGAAGAGGAAACGGATTGGCCCGTCGGCTTCGGAGCAATGCGTGTCCAATCGATGCGCTCGCCCGGCGGAAGCCGCCGCTCGCAACGCCAACGTTCTTGAATCAATGTTCAATATATGATACAGTAACAGCCTTTATTGACTCATACATGAGACGGTAAATGCGATCCAAGGCCTTCCCTTCGTTGCCGCTGCCGGTCAAACGCGGCCTGAAAAAACTCGGCGAGGACATCGCGGACGCGCGCCGGCGACGCCGCATCCCAACCACGCTCATGGCTCAGCGCGCGCTGATCAGCCGGGCAACGTTGGCGCGGGTCGAAAAGGGCGCACCGCAGGTGTCGCTCGGCATCTACGCGACCGTTTTGTTCATCCTGGGGCTCGACAAGCGCCTGGCCGACATCGCCGATGTCCGTTCCGATGACATTGGCCTGGATCTGGAGGAAGAACGTCTGCCGCGGAAGATCTACCTGCCGCGACGGAAGCGGGAGGCGAAGCGATGAGCGATCGCACCGCCCACGTCTACGTCGATCTCGATGGCGAGCCCGTGCGGGTCGGAACACTGTTCGCGCGCTTTCGCAAGAATCGCGAGAGCGCCACCTTCACCTACGAGGCGAGTTGGCTCGGCCATCCATCGCGCTTCGCCTTGGAGCCGGCGCTCGTCTTGCACGAGCTGGCGCACCATACGCGGACTGGCCAAGCGATGTTCGGGGCCTTCGGCGACACGGCGCCGGATCGCTGGGGCCGCCTGCTGATGCGTCGCGCGGAGCGTCACCGCGCGAAGGCGGAGAAACGCCCGCCGAGGCCGCTGAACGAAATCGATTGCCTGCTGGGCGTCGACGACGAAACTCGCCAAGGGGCGCTGCGGTTTTCCGAACAACCCGGCGGGCCATTCCTCGCGATCACCGGGGAAGGCCCACGCGTGCCGCCGCTCGTCGAATTGCCGGCCTTGCTCGCGGCCACCGATCGCGTCGCCACCGATCAAGACAATATGGATGATCTGCGCCTGCTGCTGGCTCCCGGCTCGTCCCTGGGCGGAGCGCGGCCGAAAGCGTCCGTGCTCGATCGCGATCGTCGCCTGCTCATCGCCAAGTTTCCGCATCCGGCCGATGAGACCAACCAACCCGCCTGGGAAGCACTTGCTCTCCGCCTGGCCTCGGCCGCCGGCCTCAACGCGGCCGAAGGGCGATTGGAAACCATTGCGAACCGGTCGGTGCTCTTGCTGCGACGTTTCGATCGGCTTGGGAAGCGCCGAATTCCATTTTTGTCCGCGCTGAGCTTGTTGGGAGCAAGCGACAACGAATCGCACAGCTATTTGGAAATTGCGGACGCACTGCGGCAAAGTAGTGCCGCCCCGCGTGATGACCTGATCGAGTTATGGCGCAGGATCGTCTTTTCGATTTTGATTTCCAACGTCGACGATCATCTGCGCAATCACGGTCTCTTGTGGGACGGCCCGGCCGGCTGGCGGCTGTCACCGGCCTACGACCTCAACCCGACGCCCACCGATGTTCGTCCCCGCGTCTTGAGCCTGGCCGTGGACGATCGGGATCAATCCGCGTCGCTCGAATTGGCCCTACAGGTCGCCGAATACTTCGGCATCGACGCCAAGGCGGCGCGCCGCATTGCGAAGAAAGTCGGCAAGTCAGTCGCTTCGTGGCGGAAGGTGGCTCGGCGCCTCGGCCTAAGGGCATCGGAAATCGACCGCATGGCATCGGCATTCGAGCACGCGGATTTGCGGTAGGCGAGCAAATAGCGAAGATTCGATTGCTCCATAGAGCCCCTTTCACATCCGTTCCCCCGGCAACTCGCTGGCTTGCTTCACCCATGCGACGATTTGTTTGTCATCCAGTTGGTCGCCCTCACGGATGTCGAGGTAGCGCACTTCTTTTTGCTTGGACTCGCCCGGCGGAAGCGGCCGCAAGTGGGTGCCTTTGAAGAAGGCCAGTTTGATGTATTTCGTGAAGCAATGGATGCCGAGGAACCAACCTTCGCCCTCGATGCCGTAGAAGGGCGAGTTCCATTTGACCGCCTTGTACACATTGGGTACAGCGCGCACTATCAGGGCGTCGAGGTGACGGCCGATGGCGCTCTTCCAACCCGGCATCGCGGCGATGTAGGCTTGCACGGGAGCGTCGCCGTAGGCCTTCGCGATCTGCGGATTGCCGCCGGAGAGGAGCTTCACCGGCGGTGAACTCTCCGGTGTCGGTTTGGGCTTCTTCTTCGATCCATTCTGAGCGACCGCGGACTTGATGAGTGCCCGAAACGCGGTTGCGTCAATCGCAGTTCCCTCGGGGATGTCGATCGCCCGGCGCGTGTTGCCCTCCAGGCTCGAATTGAAGAGGCCTTTCGGATCCGCCAACGAAGCACCCTTGGCGAACGTCAGCTTCACGACGTTCTTATAGGTCTCGCCGGTGCAGACGATCCCGTTGTGCGACCAGACCGGAACGCCCACCATCCCGTTCGACGGCTTCTTCCATTTTTGCTCTTCAACCATCTCGGGGTCGGCTTCGAGAATCAGCGCCCGCATGCGGGCCAGGGTCTCCGCACGCCAGTCGTCGCGGCTCGCACCGGACGTCGGTTTCGCAGTGACGCGCTTGGCGGCGGGTTTCGTGACGACCTTCGTCGACTTCTTGGGCGCCATTGCGTTCCCTCCAGGACTGAGGTGACCGGTTCATTTTGAAGTTCTACGTCGCAGCCAATGGCCCTTCCACATCCACAGCCCCGTCAGGACTATCAATGGAAAAAAGACGAACCGAACGGCCGGGGCGTACTCCGGAATGTCTTCGAACGGACTGTAAATATAGCCGGCGATCGGAATGCTCAAGGCGATGTGAATCGCGCGGAGTATCGAACGCTTCATGTGTTAGTTCCTGAAGTTCAATTTGATTGAGTGATGACGAAAGTCTTTTGCCTCACGACAATCGCAGTAACGCACTATTCCAGGTTCTCAGTGCGCAATCGTGTCCACTCCTTCGGTTGTCCAGAATCCAGCTCAAATCGCACGTGCACAGCAAATGTGACGTTCGTCTTCCCTTCCGATCGCTCCAATCGAACGAACGGTGGCGATTCACTTCCGTTTGGCAGAACGGCGTCTGCGTTAAAGCAGGGACTCTGATAACCTT
>JANLUE010000357.1:0-6925 GCA_031363325.1 Gemmataceae bacterium | reverse complement strand
CAGCGAGACCGTCGCGCGCTGCCGACCGGTGTCGCGACTGTCCCAGGCGAGCCGAACTTTGACAATTTCCGATTCCCCCGAGCGCGGCGCGACCGTGAGGCGCACGACCGACATCACCGGGTTGCCAGCAATTAGTTGTGGAAGCTTGTAGCGCCCGGTCGGCAGGCGGTCGTAGTCGTTCAGGACATCCGCGACGGTAACCCCTTCGCTCGGCTCGATGCCGAGGCTGACGGCCGTCCCGAACGTGGCCAGGAGCTCCCGAAGCTCCGACTGGAAGATGTCAGTGAGTTGATTGGCCGACTGGATGAAGTAGTAGTTTCCGTCGCCGGCTCGGCCCATCGCTTCGAGAAGCTTCTCGTTGTAGTCGGCCCCGACGCCCATCGTCGTGGTGCTCACGCTTTCGTGGCGCATCCGCGCGACGTGGCCGGCGATCGCGTCGGGGTTCGTTTCGCCGTGGTTCGCGAGGCCGTCCGACAGAAGAAGAACGCGGTTCAACCCGCCCTTCACCAGGTTCGATCCAACCTGCTTCGCGCCTTCGGCCCAGCCGCCATGCAAGTCAGTGCTACCGCGTGGGCGAATCTGGCCGATGAGCGTGGCGAGCCGAGCCTTGTTCTCGGCCGGTCCGTTCGGGGCGATTGACTCGACTTGCTCGTCGAAAGTCGTGACGCTGACCCGGTCGGTCGCGCGGAGTTGCTGGACCGCGAAGATGGCCGCCTCGCGGGCGAAGCCCATCTTGTTCTGACCTTCCATCGACCCCGATCGATCGAGGACGAGCCCGAGGTTCAGCGGCACTCGACCGAGTGGCGTGGCCGAGTCGGGCGGCGTCACCGTGATGAGCAATTCAACTGTGACCGTGGCGTCCGAACGGACGGCCGGTCGAATGGGGGTGATTTCGATGCGTGGCAGAGACATGTCGCACCTCCTGTGAAAAATGGGATTGTCTCCTGGACGATGGTCGTTGAAACGAGGTTCGGGCGATTCTTCCTCCCTCACGAAAATGCAAAAGCCTTACAGCATCACGTTTCCGAGCGACGCCCGGAACCGATCGACCGAGTCGCGGACTTCCTTCGTGGCCGCGTCGGCGGCGATCCAGCCGAGCGATTCGGTGACCGCGCCTTCGAGCTGCTTATACGTGCCGAAGAAGTGCTCGACTTCGCGCAGGAAGTGGGGCGGCACGTCTTCGAGTTTCTTCACGTGGCCGAACAGGGGGTCGTCGTTGGGGACGCCAAGCACCTTGAAGTCGTCGGCCCCTTTGTCCCGCATCCGGAACATGCCGACAACCCGGGATTCGATGAGGCAGCCGCTGAACGTGGGCTCGTTGACCATGACCAAAATGTCGAGCGGATCGCCGTCGGCCGCCAGGGTTTGCGGCACGAACCCGTAGTCGCCGGGGTACACGCTCGACGAGTAGAGGTAGCGATCGAGCTTGATCAGGCCGGTCTCTTTGTCGAGTTCGAACTTGCTGCGTCGGCCCTTGGGGATCTCGACGATCATGTTGACCACGGACGGGATGTTCGTCCCCGGCGGGATCATCATGTAATCATTGGCTTGGCGACGCGACATGAAGGCTCCGGAAGGCGGTAAGACGACCAACCGAGATTATAGCCCACAATGCGGCCAGACCGCGTGGACCTTCAAATTGTCAATCCGCCCTCGCAGTGTTCGATCGGGCTACGTGACAGCCTTCCTGGCGTGGGGACGTTCAACGACGTGTCGTTGAGCCAATCGACCGTTGGATTTCGAGCGGGTTCTCGCCGTAATACTCCCACGCGGCATCCAGGTCTTCGGTCGTCAACCCCGGGTAGCTACCGAGGACGCGTACGTCCGGTTCGCCCAATTCTCGCTTCAACACCAGAAGCCAGACCGGGATGCGAGTTTCGCGCACGCAGGCTTCGCCGCCGCACACATCCTTTTCCCTGCGAACCTATCCGACTTTTAGCACTGGAGATCCTCGAGCCGAAATCGCGGAACTCGAAAACCGGACCTGATTTTTTCCATACCCAAGTATTTGCAAGCGAAGGTGAGCGGAGCAAGCGTCGCGTTCGGAATCGGCCGCCTACCATATCTCATTGCCCCGAACTCTCCACACCGAGACGACCCGATGCCCGTTGGTGAACCCTTGCTCGTTCGGGCCGCGCGTGGCGAAGTCGTCGAGCGGCCGCCGGTCTGGGCCATGCGCCAAGCCGGGCGCTGGGATCCGGAGTTCAACCGAGTACGGGCCGGGCTTGGGTTCTATGAATTCTCCGAGAACGTCGAGAAGGCGACGGCCGCGACGCTGTGCCCACGGCGATTCGGCGTCGACGGAATCATTCTCTTCTACGACATCACGACGCTGCCCGTCGCCATGGGGTTGCCGTTTCAATTGAAGCCGCAAGTCGGCCCCGTGCCCGATCGACCCATTCGTTCGATGGCCGACCTCGATCGACTCGACTTGAACCCCGACCCCGAACGGTACAAGTACATCGTCGAACTGCTGCGGGCCGTGCGAAAGGAGTTACACGGCGAATTGCCGGTCCTCGCGTTCGCCGGAGCGCCGTTCACGGTGGCCGCCTATTGCATCGGGACCGGCAAGCACATGGATCAGACGCGTCGCTTCGCGGCCGACCAACCGGAGCTTTGGCGCGCACTCCTGAACAAGCTTGCCGGCTCGACCATCGGCTTCTTGAACGAACTCATTCGCGAAGGGGCGGCGGTCTATCAACTCTTCGACTCATGGGCCGGTGAACTGACGCCGACCGAGTACGACGAATGGGCACAACCGTATCACACTGAAATCCTGGCCGGCGCGACCGGTGTGCCCCGCGTTTTGTTCGTCAAGGAGAACCAGTACCTCGATCGAATGACCGCGACCGGTGCCGAGGTGATCTCGCTGGGGAGCAGCCACGACCTGGCGGCCGCCCGAGCGAAGTATCCCCGCCTCGTGTTTCAAGGCAACGTCGCGACCGACACGTTGCGAAGCGGCACACCCGATCAAGTGGGCGACGCCACTCGTCAATGTGTGCTCGCCGGCGGAGGCCAGCGCCACATCGTCAACCTGAGCCACGGCGTGGACAAGGCGACGCCGGTCGAGAACTTCGAGGCGTTCGTTCGAGCGGCGAAGAGTTCGGAGTAAGATCGGCTAATGGCCCGGAACCGGGCCCGCTTCGCGTGTCCGGCGACGGCTCAACGAGTCCCTTCTTCGATCGCGTACAGATGCTTCTCCCCGCGGAGGTAGAGCGTTTTCCCGATTACCACTGGTGAGGCATCGATTCGGTCGCTCAGCTTGTTCGTCGAAAGGACTTCGGCCTTTTCGCCAGCGGCCAGGACGACCGTCGTGCCTTCGCGATCCACGAAATACACGCGACCGCCGGCCGCGATCGGGCTGGCGTAAAAACTCGTGGCCTTCGGCAAGCGCTCCCCCTCGACGATCACCTTGCCGGTCTTCGCGTCGAGGACGGTGAGAATCTGGGTGTTCGCCTGGGTCATGTAGATTCGGCCGTCGTACAGGAGCGGCGACGGCACGTAGGGGGTACCCTTTCCGTAACGCCACAGCACCTTGCCCGATGTGCCGAGGTCGCCACTCGCATCGAGTGAGACTGCGACGGCCGCCGAGCCGCGATAGCCGCTCACGATGTAGGCCACGTCGTTCGCCACGAGCGGCGAAGGGATCGCGTTCACAGTCATGCCGCCGACTTCCCAGATCACCTTGCCGTCGGCCAGGTCGTAGGCGCGGGCCCGCGTCGTGCCGTTGACGATCACCTGCGTGCGAGAGCCGTGCTTGACCACGAACGGCGTGTTCCAGCTCGTCTTCTCGGCCCGGTCGATTTGCCACTTCGTCTTGCCCGTCGCCGCTTCGAGCGCGATCAACTTCGAGTCCGCTTCCTGGTCCCAGTTCAAGAGCAGAGTATCAACGTGGATCACCGGGGTGACGGCTTCACCCCAGGCGAGGCGGGTGTGCAATCGACCGAGGTCGCGCTTCCACAGGAGTTCGCCCTTCAAGTCGAATGCGTAAATGCCAAACGAACCGAACGAGACGTAGAGCCGCTGGCCGTCCGTGGTCGGCGAGCCGGCCGCGTACGAGTGCGTGGCGTGATGCCCTTCGTGCGGGACCGCCTCCGCCGCCGTCTTCCGCCAGTTCAACGTACCAGTCGCCCGATCGTAGCAGAGCACCTCGAAACGATAGAAGTGAGTCGGCGGATCGGTCTTGATCTCGAAGCGGGGGTCGGGCTTCGGCAACTCGTCCGGCTTGGCCACGCGATCGGTCTTGATCGCCGTCACGATGAAAATCTGTTCGCCCCAAACGATTGGCGTGGCACTGCCCCGCCCAGGCAATTCCGCTTTCCATTTGATGTTGGTGAAATCGTCCCAGCGCGTCGGCGGGTTCGCACCCCCGGGTGCGATACCATCGTTCGTCGGCCCGCGCCAGGCCGGCCAGTTGTCCGCGGCGCAGGCGAATGCGGCCAAACTCAGCAGTACGACGCTGGCACGAATCGCCATGGATGGACTCTCCGAAGCGAACGAAAGGAGATCTTAGGAAATCGTGCGGCCGAGATACGCTCGGGGTCACGACGGAAGGAAGTCATTCGCCATGAAGTGGCAACGTACTTCAAACTTTAACCCGCCAGACCTACTTGCTTTGCGCACGTTGGTTGAAGGCGGGTTTCCTCGTCGTCAACAACGCTTCGACTTAGCGGCGATCCAATCAATTGGCCAACCAATATGAGACACTCTTTCTCGGCAACGAACGTGGCAATTCCAGCTATTCCGATGTCCCCATTAGGTAGCCCCGCAGGTCGATGAACGACTGAGTGCAGCGTTCGCGCCAGGCGGCGTCCGAGAGTTGGCTGGCGGACTGGGGGCGGAAGACGGCCTGGATGAACAGCTTGTTCACCCGCGGGTCAACTTGATGCAAGTGCAATTCGAGGTAGAGGGCTTCTGGTTTGCGATTGAAGCCAAGCCAGGACAGGGTCGATTTCTGCTTCGGCCGAACGGCGTTGGGGCCAAGCTTCATGCGCACCAGGCCCGGGACGCTCTCGACGATCGTGCCGTCGTTATCGTGCCCGAAGCCGCGCAACTTCATGACCGCGATCGACTCGGGCATCCACGCTTCCATGTGGAACGTGAACGCGCTCGGGTCATTGATGATCGGCAGTTCCGCTTCGACCGGCTCGGCGACGCGCCGCTTCGCCTTGACCATGCCCGACTGTTCCATCGCCAGGGCGGTCTCGTAGATCTCGCACAACTCGCGCGCATGTTGCGGCCGATCGATCGGGTCTTTCTCGAGACAGAGGAAGACGACTGCTTCGACCGGTTCCGGGATGTCGATCGGCAGGCCGAGGTCGTCGAAGCGCGGCGGGACTTCCGTGGCATGCGCGAGCATCAAGTCCATGCTCGAGGGTCCAACGAACGGCAACCGGCCCGTGAGCAACTCGTACATCATGACGCCGACGCTGTAGAGGTCGCCGCGATGATCGACGGGGTCGCCGCGCACTTGTTCGGGACAAATGTACCCCGGCGTGCCCACGGCGAATTCGGCGCTCGAGTTGCGGTATTCGGCCACGTCGCTCGGGTCCATGAGCTTGGCGAGGCCGAAGTCCATGACCTTGACCTTCTCGCGCGGCGAGTCGTGATCGACGATCATCAAGTTGGCGGGCTTCAGATCGCGGTGAATGAGCCCCTGGTCGTGGGCCGCCTGAAGCACTTCGCAGAGTTGGCCGATCAGCCGGCCGACCCGTGCGGGGCTGAGGCGAACGTTCTTTTGCAGCAGCGATTCGAGATTGACCCCCCGGATGTATTCCATGACGATGCACGGGCCGTCCGTGAGCGAAGCATCGTAGAGCGCGACCGCGTAGGGGTGCGCGAACCGGGCCATCAAGAGGGTTTCGCGCTGGAACTTTTCGCGGAACTTCGGCTCGGCCGCGACGTGGTCGTGCATCACCTTGATGACGACTTGCCGGCCCAGGTCGAGTTGGCGGGCGAGATAGACCTTCCCCATGCCGCCTTCGCCCAGCAGGCGCACGGTCTCATACCGGCCGAGAAAGATGCGGCCAATCATGTCCCGATCCGTGTCGACCGGCGGGGGCGAAACCATTTGGCGTCGATCTATCGTAGTTCAGGATGGGCGGGAACGCCACGCCGGCGCGCCCAAGGCCGTCACGCCGGCCAGGACGTTGTCTCAAGGGAAAGCGGAAGCAATTGAACGAAGCGTAATGAACGACTGGGCATGGTGCCGAGAATCCGCATGAGTTTTCCGGGTCGGGCAAGATTCGCGTTCGCGACCCAGCCGAGTTTTGTGGCCCGAGCGAAGCCCAATCAGTTTTTTTTCTTCGGCCCGTTGATCAACAACAAAGCCGCCTGGATGACCTTTTGTTCGCGCTTGCTGTCGGTGAATTTCTTGCGGGCGTCCATCAAGGCGTCGCGGGCAAGCTTTTTCGCGTCCCCGTCTTCGCCGGCCATCGCCCCGAGTTCACCGAGCCCTGTCTCCATGCCGGCGCGAGCTTGTTCGGACTTTTCGTCTTTGAGGATGGCCGCGATTTTGCCGATTACGTCTTTCTTGTCTTTTGGGTCGGCAATACCGAGCGTCTTGGCCGCCTCGCCCCGAACCTTGTCGTTCGAGTCCTTCATGGCTGCGGTGATCTCGTCCAGGTAGGGCTCGACGAGCTTCTTCGATGCCCCGCCGAGTTTTCCGAGTTCCTTGAGCGCCGTCTCGCGGACTTTGGCGTCCTTGCTCTTCAGGTCGCCGGCATATTTCTTGGCCTCCGCCTCGGCGGGAATCGCCAAGGCTTGACCAGCAAAGAACAAACTGGCCAACGCGATGGCGAAGAGTCGTCGGAACATGACAGGGTCTCGGAGATGAGGGCGCTTAACGATAGAACCCATTCGCGACCGGCGAGTTCTGGTTTGGTCGCTGGCGCGTCGGTGGGCAACCCCGGCCGATGGCTTCGAG
>JANLUE010000320.1:0-2560 GCA_031363325.1 Gemmataceae bacterium | reverse complement strand
CCCGCCGACGTCGGTCGGCCGCTCACGGACATCAAGCTCACGCTCGACAACCTCGTCGACCTGGAGCCGCTCCTCGCGGAAGTCCTCGATACGGTCAGCGTGCGCGAACGAAATGTCCAGGACAAGCACGGCCGCTTCTATTCGTTGCGCCTCCGCCCCTACCGGACGCTCGACAACAAGATCGACGGCGTGGTCTTGATGCTGGTCGATATCGACGCGATGAAGCGCGCCGGTGAGGTGGTTCTTCAAAGCGAGGTGCGCTTCAGCGCCCTCTTCGACGCCTCGCCCGTCGGCATGTATCTGGTGGATTCGGAGCTGCGCATCCGGCTTGTGAACCCGGTCGCCCGACCCGTGTTCGGAAACATCGGTGAACTGATTGGCCGCGACTTCGTCGAAGTCATCCACATCCTGTGGACGAAGTCGTACGCGGATGAGATCGTGCAACTGTTTCGGCGCACGCTCGCGACGGGCGAGCCGTACGTCACGCCCCGGCGCATCGAGAAGCGGCTCGACCGCGGCGTGGTCGAAGCTTACGAATGGCAGCTTCATCGCATCGACCTGCCCGACGGGAAGTACGGCGTGGTCTGCTACTTCATCGACATCTCCGAGCGCGTGCTCACCGAACGCGCCCTGCAAGACAGCGAACACCGCTTCCGCGATCTGGCCGACAACATCCCGCAACTGGCCTGGATCGCCGACGCCGCGACCGATGGCCAGGTGAACTGGTTCAATCGCAACTGGCTCGAATACACGGGGACCACGCTCGAAGAGATGAAGGGCCAGGGCTGGCACTCTGTCCACCATCCCGATCACGCCGAACGCGTCATCGCGAAGTTCGCCCGCCACGTCCGCGAGGGCCTGGACTGGGAAGACACCTTTCCGCTCCGCGGCAAGAGCGGCGAATACCGTTGGTTCCTGTCGCGAATGAAGGTCATTCGCGATGAAGATGGAGCCGTCGCGCGGATCTTCGGAACGAACACCGACGTGACCGACGAACGCAAGATGGCGGACGACTTGCGGCACTACTCGGCCGAGTTGGCGGAGGCCGACCGGCGCAAGAACGAATTCCTGGCGATGCTGGCCCACGAGCTTCGGAACCCACTCGCCCCGATCCGAAACGCCGCCCAGATACTCCGCAGTTCAGAAAGCGACGGCACGGCGGTCCGCCAGGCGTCCGAAATGATGGAGCGCCAAGTCGGCCAGATGGTCAGATTGGTGGAGGATCTGCTCGACGTGAGCCGGGTCAGTCGGGGCAAGATCGCGCTTCGCCGCGGGCAGGTCGAACTGGCGTCGATCATCCACCACGCAGTCGAAACCAGTCGCCCGAACGTCGACTGTGCCGACCACGCGTTGACAATCGACTTGCCACCAAAGGCAATTTACGTGAACGCCGACCCGACCCGGCTCACTCAGGTGGTGGGCAATCTGTTGAACAATGCCTGCAAGTTCACCGCCAAGGGCGGCCGCATCTCGATCGTGGTCGAGCGGGACGGAACGGAAGCGGTGATCCGGGTGCGCGACTCCGGAGTCGGCATCGCGGCCGACGAACTGCCCCACATCTTCGACCTGTTCGTGCAAATCGATACGACCCTCGAGCGCTCGGTCGGTGGACTGGGAATCGGCCTCACGCTTGTGAAAAACCTGGTCGAACTGCACGGCGGCACCGTGAGCGTCCACAGTGCGGGCGTCGGCCAAGGCAGTGAATTCGAAGTGCGATTGCCGGCTTTGGCCGCCGGCACCGAATCGCCGCCCACGCCGAATTCGGGCGCGGCGCGACCCGCACCCGCGCGGCGAATCCTCGTGGTCGACGACAACCGGGACTCGGCCGATTCGCTGGCCATGCTCCTGAACTTGACCGGGCACGCGACGCATACGGCTTACGATGGCCTCGGCGCCGTGAAGGCGGCGGAGACGCTTCGACCCGAGTTCGTGTTGCTCGACATCGGACTTCCCGGCCTGAACGGCTACGAAGCGAGCCGCAGGATCCGCGCGGAAGCCTGGGGCAAAGGGATGGTCTTGATCGCGCTGACCGGCTGGGGTCAAGACGAGGACCGCCAGAAGTCTCGGGACGCCGGCTTCGACCACCATCTGGTCAAACCGGTCGACCACGCCATCCTGGCGAAACTCCTGGCCGAATTGCCGGGCGAACCCGGTAGCTGAGCGCCGGGTCGGCGTGGCGGGCCAAGGACTGACTCCCAACACGAAACGGCTCGAAGCCATCGGCCGGGGCTAGCTGCTCGTCGCCGACGCGGCTCCCGAACTTGGACCGCTTCGCGATCTCAAACTTGGGTCGGGATCGGGAGCCGCTTCGGCGACACGCAGTTAAACCCAAGTCACGCTGACAACCGGAGTTCGACACGGTACATGAACGCGTTGCCGATTCGTCGCAGCCCTTCAGGCTGCGGGGATGGGTGCGGGCCCAAACCCAGGGCGGCGATGGCTGCGCCCTCTTGCCCTGGGCTGAGCAATCCCAGGCCGTTGGCCTGAAAACCTCGGACAAAAACATGGAATCGATGGCCTCACACACCTTGAATCGTCTTCAGGCCAACGGCCTGGGATT
>JANLUE010000317.1:0-3762 GCA_031363325.1 Gemmataceae bacterium | reverse complement strand
CTCGAAGCCGATGAGCCCGAGCCGGCCGACCCGGTCCGGCGACGCAGGACGTTCGGCCAGATCTGGCGATTGAGTAGTTATTGAAAATCGCACGTCGCTTGAGCGAAGCCGAGAAGTACGGTATCTTCGATAGTGTGAGGTCGAAGTTCACGGGGGCCGAACCATGCCAAAAGCGCCTGCGAAATCCAAAGCCAAGTCGGAGCGTGCGCCGCGCCGCGTTCAACACGTCCCGCCGCCGGTCAAGACACCCCCGCCATCGGAAACGGACCGCGAGTACTTCCTGGACAAACTGCCGCCGAAACAGGAAGCGTTCATGCGCGACCATCGCTACGCCCGCTACGGCCTGGAGGACGGAATCTTCGCACGATACTACCCGAAAGTGATCGCCATTTATCAAGAGAAAGTCGTCGGCTGCGGCAAGAACCCAAAGTACCTGCGACTGCGAGTCGCCAAAAAACTCAATGTCCACCCGCTGGACCTCATACTCGTCGATACGTGTTTCGGCGTCATGTGAGGATCTGGCATGCCCAGGCTCTACCCGGAATTGATCACAACTCAATCCGTGGCCGGTGTTGCCAGGCCATTCGCCTTCGTCGAGTCGCCAAGTGGCCGAGTTCGATTCTGGGACGCGATTCGCATTCGGATGAATCTCGTGATTTGCTCGGGCCCTGGGCTTGGTGAGGGTCGTCCAGTACTGCCAGCGATCCTGGACACAGGATCGCCCTTGACGGTGTTCGGCGACACAATCTGGCCGACGTTTCCGCCGGGGACTATCGAGTTCGTCGAGGCCGCGCCGGGTGCCATGCCGCTTCAATTCGCGGTAGCCGGCGCTCGCTGTCCGTTCCGACTCGCCCACATCAGCCTCGGTGTGCAGGACGACGAACGGCCCATCGGTCGACTCGGCGCCCAGCGCGTGCTGGCCCAGTTCGCCGAGGACAATGGCCGACTCCGAACGAACGTCCTGGTCGGTGTGTCGCACAGCGTGTTGGCCGGTCGGCGGCTCGTTCGGGAAATGACGCTCGAAGCCGATGAGCCCGAGCCGGCCGACCCGGTCCGGCGACGCAGGACGTTCGGCCAAATCTGGCGACTGAGTAGTTATTGAATTTCGGCGAGGAAGCATGAACTGGGCCGATACTCACGCCGAATCGCCCGACGCCGCGTTCGACGGCGGCGACCTCGATTGCGGGAACGGCCTGCTACTCTTGATTCGCCGGAACATCGATCCCCTCGATCCCGGCAAGCTGCTCGAAATTCGTTCGACCGATTCGTCCGTCGAAGAAGACCTGCCGGCCTGGTGTCGTCTGACCAGCAACGAACTCGTCTCGCGCGTGCGGACTGGAAACGTGCGGAGTTATCTCGTGCGCAAGCGCGGGGTCGCGCGACGCCTGGAACCGGCCCCGATGCGGAGTGAATCATCGGTTCTCGTGCCCGCCGTCGTGTCGGAGCTTCGGCCGTTCGCGGTCATGGGGATCGGCAGTTGGCCACGGCCCGGTTGGTTGCTGCGGGCGCTGCACGATCGACTCAGCGGCCGCCTCACGGAAGCCGAGTTTCAGCAATACGCCGACGACGCGGTTCGCCTATGCGTGGCCGCCCAGGAGCGCGCGGGGGTCGATTTCGTCACCGATGGCGAACAGCGCCGCGACAACTACGCGAGCTTCGTCGGCGGTCGATTGGAGAATTGCCAACTCATTCCGATCACCGATTTGCTCGCCTATGTGGACGATCCGGATCACTTCGCCGAGGAACTGAAGGCGCTCGACGTGCCGGCCGATCAGGTCCGTCACCCGGCCGTGTTCGGCAAGCTTCGTCGCGTGCAACCCCTGGCCGGCGACGAACTCTCACGGTTGCGAACGATCGCCTCGAAGCCCGTGAAGATCGCCTTGCCGGGTCCGTACCTGCTCACGCGGACCATGTGGCTCGAATGCGTGAGCGATAAGGCGTACCCGAACCGCGAGGCTCTGGCGGCTGACATCGTGGCCGCGCTCCGGGAAGAAATCCAGGCGTTGCTGGCCGACGGCGCGAGCCTCGTCCAACTCGACGAGCCGGTGCTGACCGAAGTCGTGTTCTCCCGCCCGACGGCCGGTCGATCGTTCATGTGTGGTGCGCTCGGCGAGAAGCGCCCGCCGGCCGAGGAACTCGACTTCGCGGCCGAGTTGCTGAACGCGGTGCTCGCTGGCTTGCCGCGCGATCGACTCGCGCTCCACGTGTGCCGCGGCAACTGGTCTCGGGACGAAGCCGTCGCTTTGGCCGGCGACTATCGGCCACTCGTCCCGTTGTTCCGCCGCGTCCCGGTCGGCACGTTCTTCCTGGAGATGGCGACCCCCCGCGCCGGTGAACTCGAGGCGTTGCGGGACTTGCCGACCGACGCGCGAATCGGCTTGGGGGTCGTGAATCAGAAACTCGACCGCGTCGAAACGGTCGAAGAGATCGTCGCCCGGGCGAACGAAGCGATCGCGATCTTCGGCCGCGACCGCGTGCTGCTGAACCCCGACTGTGGCTTCGCCACTTTCGCCGACAGCCCCCTGGCGTCGGCCGAAGTCGCCGAGCGCAAATTGTCGGCGATCGTCAAAGCGGCGCGACGATTGAGAAGCTAACCGACGCAACTCAGATTTGGTCGGCGAATAACGCGCCCAAGTCTTGACCTACTCACCGATCAGTCGCACCGTTACATTCTCGTCTTGCCGTCTCAGGGCGGCCGACTCCCCGGTCACAGCCGCCTCAGCCTTGATGGCGAACTCTATGGCTTTCACTTTGTCGCCGCCGAAAAACGCCGTTAGAATTACCAACCTGCCAGAACCAACGGAGTCGATCGTGGGAAAAGTCATCGTCTCCGCGCGAATCGAGAACCTGGGCGAAGTATTCGCGGCCCACAAAGGTCTGATCCCGGCCAACACCGTCCGATCGATTGACGTGGCCGACGCCCTGGTCGAAACCGGGGCCACCGGTCTCTCGATGCCGAAGTCGTTGATCGAACGACTCGGACTGGATTTTCTGCGGAACAAGCTGGCGCGGACCAGTGCGGGTACCCTGGAAGTACGTCTGTTCGGCACGGCCCGACTCACGGTCCAGGGCCGCGAGTGCCCCGTCGATGTCACCGAACTTCCGGACGAATGTCCTGTCCTGATCGGTCAGATTCCACTCGAGGCGATGGACTTTGTCGTCGACCCCGTCGGCCAACGGCTGATTGGCAATCCAGCCCACGGCGGCGAACACATCATCGAACTCTACTGACAACCTCACTTTCTCAATCGCCCCACTGCTTCGCGGGCCGCGCGGGTGGACGGCGAGTCACCGCCAGCGGCGATTGCCTTGAGGTGTGCGATCGACTCGGCCGTGCCGATTCGTTCGAGCGCTTCGATGGCTCGCAAGGGCCGCACCCACTCGGTGCCCGTGTCTGGCTTGTTGACGCGGTCCTTCAGTTTCTCCAGGCGCTCGCGCATCTCGGGCGACAGGTCGGTTCGCTTGAGGGCGTCGAACACGGGCTCGCGGGCGAGGGTGCCGAGTTGTTCGAGGCTTTTCATCGCCGCTTCGCGGACGGCGTATCGGCCCGCGTCCAGGTCGGCGATCAACTTGGCGATCCGGGCCGAATCGGTCTTGGGCGCTTCGGCCGGCCGAAACACGTCCGACAAATACGCGACCGACTCCGTCGGCCGGCCGACGAGTCGCCGGATCGCGTCCTCGCCCTTTTTCGCGCTCGACATCTCGAGCGTCTTCCAGACCTCGGCGAGTTCGGCGGCCAGCAACGGCGAACCCGCTTCGACC
>JANLUE010000315.1:0-3344 GCA_031363325.1 Gemmataceae bacterium | reverse complement strand
GATGTCGTGTTCTCGGCCGATCTGTTTGGCAAAGGCACTTCGCCAAAGGATACCCGCGCCGCACTGGGGCTCACGGGCAAGGATCGTACGCTGGTTCGTGGTCGAATCGCGGCCGCGCTGGCCGTCCTGGCGAAGCAGCCCCAGGTCGATCCCAAGCGAATCGCGGCCGTCGGCTATGGGGTCGGCGGTACGGCCGTCCTCGAACTGGCCCGGACCGGGGCCGATCTCGAAGCCGTTGCCTGTTTGCATGGCGACCTGTCCGCGATCGGCGACGACGCGAAGAAAATCGGGGCGGCCGTCCTGGCGATTGTCGGCAGCGACGATCCCGCGATCACGCTCACCCAGGTCGGTTCGTTCGAAGATGAGATGCGGAAGGGTGGCGTCGATTCGCAAATCGTTCGCTATGGCGGAGTCGCGGGCGACTTCACCAATCCGCGGGCCGGAAAAGACCTGAAGTCCGGTCGGGCGTTCGACGCGGACGCCGACCGCCGTTCGACGGAAGCGATTCGCCTGTTCCTGGCCGAGCATCTGCCGGCGACGAAACCGGTCGCCGTCGTTCCGAAAGCCGCGCCGGCCTCGAAGGACGTGCCCGACAAAGTCCTGAAGGTTCTGAAGCACGTCGACGAACACGGCGCCGCGCTGGACGGCTACGAGGGCGGTCGAACGTTCGGCAACTTCGAGAAACGCCTGCCCCAGTCCGACCGCGACGGCCGACGCATCAAATACCGCGAATGGGATGTGAACCCCCTGCGAACCGGCGTGAACCGCGGGGCCGAACGACTCGTCACCGGTTCGGACGGCAGCGCCCATTACACGAGCGACCATTACGATTCGTTCAAGAAAATCCGCTGAGGCCGACCATGACCCTGATCCACATCGACGGCCGCAAGCTGACGGATGCCAGGGCGATGCACGTCGCGCTGGCCGAGGCATTCGGATTTCCCTCGAGCTACGGCAACAACCTCGACGCGCTGATTGACTGCCTGAGCCACCTCGACGATCCAAAGTCAGCGATGACGCGCGTCCAGGTTGGACGAGGCCAGGTGTTAACGCTCGTCATCGATCATTCGCATGCAATGTCGAAGCACAAGGACCTCTTCGAGGTACTCGCCGGCGCGGTCGCGTTCGTGAACGGCCGACGCATCGAGAAGGGCGAAGCCCCAGTGATTGCGCTCGCGTGGTTGGGGACCCATTAGCTCAACTCTGCGCGTCGAATGTGAAGTCATAAACCTTGATGATGAGCGGTATAACAAACGAGGTCGCCTTCCGTGAGCAAAGTCTCGAAGACGCTCGCTCGAATCCTTGCTGGCAACGCGGACGCGAACATTCGATTTGACGATGTCTGCGCAGTTCTGGATCACTTAGGATTCGTTGAGCGAATCCGTGGAGACCATCACATATTCACTCGAGTTGGCTATGAGCACATCATCAACCTTCAGCCGCTGTCCGGAAAGGCCAAGGCGTACCAAGTAAAACAGGTGCGGAACCTCATAATTGAGTATGGCCTTTCGCCCGACGCCGACGAAACCCCCGAAAAAGGATTAGACGAATGACTAGCCTCAAAAAGAGAAAACTTGATAAGGTGGCTACCGAAAAATACGAGATGATTCTGTACTGGTCCAAGGTCGACAGTGCCTACATCGCCGAGGTGCCGGAACTGCCTGGCTGCGCGGCCGATGGCGCGACCTATCAAGAAGCCGTCGCCAACGCCGAGGTGATTATCCGAGAATGGATCGAGACAGCTCGGGAGCTTGGTCGTCCGATCCCGAAGGCGCGTGGCCGATTGATGTTTGCGTGACTCCGAGCATTCGCTCGGTAATCATCAACCGAATACGGTCGGGCAACAGTGGCACCACCATGTGGCCGACGTAAGTTCGTGGCGTTGGGCCGTGGACGCCGAAGGCCTCGGGTTCGTGGTCGGGGCACCGATATGTTCCAAACAACAAATCCATCAGAGGCGAAATGTTCGCGTAGTTGCCAGCATCGCGTGCCCGGTCGTGGTGCCAGTGATGCAGTTCTGGTGCACCGACGAGCATTCGGAGTGGACCGATCGGCAGGCGCACGTTCGAGTGGATGTAGATCGCCCAGAGGCCGCGAAAAGCGATCAGGCTCGCGACTGTTTCCACGGGAAAGCCAAGCAGAAACGCGGGCAGGTTGATCAGGCCAACGGTGTAGATCGTGTCGATCGGATGTTCGCGATGGGCGGCCAGCCAGTCGAGGTGTTCGGCACTGTGATGGACGGCGTGAAAGCGCCAGAGAATGCCAACGCGGTGTTGCAGCCGATGCGCCCAGTAGATGAGCACGTCGCTCAAAACGACCACCTCGAGAACTTGCACAAGCCACGGCTGAGCCGCGACGGCCGCGCGAAACGGACTCGGAACGATTCCGTCCAGCCATCCCGCGAACGCGCTGAGTAGCCCCAACACTATGGCATTCCAGATGAGATACTGGCCGAGAAAGAAGCACACATCCATCATCCAGGCCGGTCGAAATACTTTCTGACTCGTGTTGGCGGGAAAGAAGAACTCCAGGGGACGAAAGACGACCATCAAAAAGAGGAAGCTCAGTCCGGTGAAGAGAACGAGTTCGACGGTCGAATTCATCACCTCATTCTCCCTTCACTGGCTCGGACGGCGTTGGCACAACTCCTCCGCCAGGAGGGGCATTTGGTGTCGGAGTAAGCATCATGGATTTGGAACCTGGAAACATGACTTTCAATTCTTCGACTGGCTCGACTCGATAAACTCGATTTTTCTCCGGTGGGGCAATCGAAGGTGCCGGTTCCGCTTTTGGTCGTGGCGTCATCGCGCCGAACACAAAGCCGCCCGCCAGCGCGACCGAACAACAGACCGCCAACAGTTTCAAAATTGGATTGGACTTTGACATCGCCGAGTCCCCAGATCGTCGAACGACTCTTCTTCACAAATCGTATCGGTGCATCGAACTTGGTCAAACCAAGGTTACTCGGCGGTTACGCTCGGCAACTTGAATTGTTCTCAACTTCGCCCGCTCGGTGTATGATTGCGGATGCCGAACAACGTCGCGGAGTTTACCATGTTCAACCGCCGTGCCTTCCTGGCGAACAGCTTCTCCGGCCTCGCCCTGGCAGCGATATTGCATCGCGATGGCTACGCATCTCCAGGTACATGGGCCCCGCCCGATGGCAAGCCGCACTTCGCGCCGAAGGCCAAGTCCGTCATCTGGTTGTTCATGAACGGCGGCATGAGCCACCTCGAGACGTTCGACCCAAAGCCCGTGTTGGATTAGTACGCCGGCAAGACGATCCCCGAGACGCCGTACAAGGACGTGCAGAACCCGGAGAAATTGAAGCTCGCGCGCGTGGT
>JANLUE010000656.1:0-4841 GCA_031363325.1 Gemmataceae bacterium | reverse complement strand
GGCGGCGGAACTCCGATTCTGCCGGGAAGAACAGGAACGCAACACCTCTCTCAGGGACTTCGGCCCACGGTCCAAAACCCTTTGCAGACGCGAGCCAAATTGACCGTCCCGGCCGAAGCGGAGTTCCGCCGCCACGCTTCCGGGCGCTTCACGTCAGCGCTTCCAAATACGGAGCCATGATCCGCGCGACCCGACAGACCTCGGCGGCGCGAACGAGGTCCTTCATCGACGCGCGACGTTGCCGCCAACATTCGCTCAGGGCCTTGAGTGCCACCTTCGGGCCAATCTTGTTCCGATACTTGAAGCAGTCCGCGACCGTCTTCGCCGGGGACGTGATTCGAACTCGGACGCCATCGATTCGAGCGCGTTCGACGCCGCGTGAGATTGATTGACGCGAGAACCGAACGATTCGCACCGGCGGAGATTCAAATTGCGGGCACCGGTCGCCCGAAACGATGGCCATCCAGACTTTTGGCGGTGCTTTCGCCAGGAGCCCATGGAAATGAAGGGCCGAGTGCAGGCAAACGACCGCCTTCGGCATGCGCTTGCACGCCAGGGCCAGCTTCCAGTGGGCACTCGGCTTGGAGCCGGGCAAGACGTACAGTCCTCGACCGGGGCTTTCGATGGCTCCAGTGGCTTGGAGCCGACGCAAATACACGCGCGAGATGCCGGCATCGTCCAAATCCCGAGGGCGCAGGATCCCTTCGCGACGAATGAGTTCGACAACGCGTTCGGAAATCGAGAGCGGCATTGTTACGTTTCGTATGGATTTTGAAGTCGATACGTTTTGTATCAAACGCCGCGTCGACTCTCAAGCGTGAGGTGGGCTCAACCAACCCGTCCCCTCTTCGTTGACGATCCGCTTCATCGCCGCGATCCAGGCCGGGTGGTCGTTCAGGCACCGGCACTGATGGAGGCGTTCGCCACCGACGGACTTGAAATGTTCCAGCGACTCGTGGCCAATCTCGTCGATCGTTTCGAGGCAATCCGACGTGAAGCCCGGGACCATGACGAACACATTCTTCTTGCCGGCTCTGGCGAGCTTTGTGAGCGTGTCGTCCGTGTAGGGCCGCAACCATTCCTCGCGGCCGAACAACGATTGGTACGTCTGGATCGACCTGTCTTTGGGGAACCGCAAACGATCCTGAAGCCCCCGCGTCGTGCGTACCACGTGCGTCGCGTAATAGTCCCCCCGCTTCGCGTACGACTGCGGGATGCCGTGGAAGCTATAAACGTAGTGGTCCGGCTCCCAGTCGAGCCGCTTCAGTTCCTCGCGAACGACCGTGGCCGTCGCGTCGAGGTAGGCCGGGTGTGCGTAGTACGGGGGGACAACGCGGACCGTCGGCACGCGGCGTTCCTTGAGCAACGCCTTGAAGAGCACGTCCGTGGCGGCCGCGAAGGTCGTGGCCGAATATTGCGGGAACATCGGCAACGCGATGAGCCGATCGACGCCCTGGTCGATCAATTCGTGGACGACATCGCCGAGCGGCGGGTTGCCGATCATCATGCCGAATCGAACCGGAACGTCCGGGAACTCCGCCTGCAACAATTCGGTTTGCCGCTTCGTGTAATGGAGCAGCGGCGAGCCAGTCACCGGATCCCAGATTCGGGCGTACTTGGCGGCCGACTTCTTGGGTCGCGTCGTCAAGATGAACAGATTAAGGATGAACCACCAGGGCAGGCGTGGGACTTCAATCACTCGGCGATCGCTGAGGAATTGGCGGAGATAGCGCTTCAGGGCCGGTGCCGTCGGCGCGTCCGGCGTACCGAGTTGAATCAGCAGGATGCCGGTCATTGGTCCGTTGTCATTGGTCATTAGTCATTGGTCGTCAGCAACGATTGATAGTTTCGCCGACGACCAATGACCACCAACCAACGACTTCACTTCTTCTTACAGTCGGGTCCCTCCTGGGGAGCCTGTTTTTCCGTGATGTGGCCGCTCTCGGCCAACTCGGTGCACTTCTCGGCGTTGAGTTGGGTGTAGCTCGCCCACTGGGCGGGCACGTTGGCTTCGGCGAAGATCGCTTCGACCGGGCACTCCGGGACGCACGCTTCGCAGTCGATGCAGTCGTTCGGATGGATGTAGAGCATCTTCTCATCCATGTAGAAGCACTCGACTGGGCACACCACGCAACAATCGGTGTATTTGCAATCGTTACACGGGGCGGTCACGATGTGAGCCATGAGCGGGAACGTCCTTTCATGCCGAGGAACCCGACCGCCAGGGTCGAGCGATGCTAAAGATGGGATAGTATTCGGTCGGAAAGCTGTCCAGAGCAAGTGTTTTCCGCCGAATTGGCCGGGCGAAACCAGACCAATTCGGTGCGGTTTCGGATCGAGGTGCCCCGATTGGTTGGTTCGGTTCAAATCGACTTCGCCAACCGAGGGATAGCGGCACTCAGCCGAGGGTTCGGCGCCGAAATGGTTCGGCGACGGCGATCAATCGTCCCCGCCCGGCGTACGTCGGCCCGCCTTGACGTTCGTTTGCCGACGCTTGTCTTCGACGCGCCGGCGTTGCGAGCCCTTGGTCGGCTTCGTGGCCCGGCGAATCTTGGGGCGAACGGCGGCCGACCGAAGCAGGTCGGCCAGCTTCTCCAGGCAATCCTCGCGGTTTCGGCCCTGATCGCGGGTTAATTCCGACGACAGGACCACTTCGCCCTCGGTCGTCAGGCGCGATGGGAACTTGGTGCGGAAGCGGGCCTTCACGTCGTCCGGCACGCTGGGGCTGTTCGCGAAGTCCCAGCGCAGGACGGCCTTCGACGCCACCTTGTTGACGTTCTGTCCCCCGGGGCCGCCAGAGCGGGCGAACGACCACCCGAACTCGTCGAGCGGGATTCGAATATTGGCGTTCACTTCCAACATGGCCTGTCCTTCGCCTTGACCCGGATTCCCCAGTAGTTTAGCGTTCAGCCCGCCGAACCCACGCGGATTGCGCCGTTGATCCAAACTTCCGAACGCGCTCGCAAACCAGACCTGTGGCGACTCGTCGCCGTCCTGGCTCTGGCGATCGGCGTTCGGACCTACGCGGTCGCGAACACGACGGTCCCATCACGCGACTGCATCGTCTTCGTTCGCTACGCCCTGTACTTCGAACAACCGGGCGGCACGTTTCTCGAGCCCGATCGCCAGTTGAGCGGGCCGATCGAAGTCATCAAGACCTCGGAACATCCGCCCGGCTACCCGGCCGCGATCCTGCTCGTCTCCAAGGTCGTTCGTCCCGTCATGGGCGGAACGAACGTTCCCGCGATGGCATTGAGCGCCCAACTCGTCAGTGCTTTCGCGGCAATCGCCTTGATCGTACCGGGCTACTTTCTGATTCGCCGGCTCTTCGATCGAAACATTGCGGCCGCAGCGATGGCAATCTTCACCGTCTTGCCGGTCTTCGTCGAAGTGACGAGCGACGGCATCTCCGATGGCCTGTTTCTTTGGACAGCGGTGAGCGCCTTGTGGTTCGCGGCCCGCGGCCTCGACGCAGCAACGAATCGAGCCGCGTTGTTCCATGGCCTCGGGGCGGGCCTGTGTTGTGGCCTGGGTTACCTCGTCCGACCCGATGGGGCGATCCTGGCCCTGGCGATCGGGTTGACCTTCACCGGCACAATGCTGCGCCGACAGCGCGGTGAACGTGGTATCCCTTTGCGATTGGGCATCGGGCTTGTGATCGGCTGGCTCCTGTTCGCTGGGCCGTACATGGCATTAATTGGCGGCATCACGAACAAGCCGACGGGTCGAAAACTTTCGGGCGACGGCGAGGCGACCTACTACGATCGATCCAACTCACGGATGCCGACGGTGCCATTCGCCGCCTGGTGGACGACGGCCGACGCCGAACAGCCGAAGGGTTTGTGGGCAGCCAAAGCGGTCGGCTCGGAATATTTGAAGGCGGCGCATTATGCGGTGCCGGCGTTCGCGCTCATCGGCTTGTATGTTTCTCGACGGCGATTGACCGACGCGCGAATTGCCTTGTTGCTGGTGTTTGGCGGGATCCACGTTACCGTCTTGTGGTTCCTGGCGACGACGGTTGGGTACGTTTCGCAACGGCACACGTTGCCGGAAGCGTTCGTCAGTTGCGTCTTTGCTGCGGCGTCATTTCCGGCGCTCGGGGCGATCCGTTGGCCGCGACCGGCGGCCGACACGAGCGATTGGCGATTCGGTTCCTTCTGGCTGGCGATCCTGCTCGCGGCCGCCTTGCCACGCGACTTCCGTTCGCTCCATTCGGAACGAGCCGGCCACCGGGCGGCCGGCGAATGGCTCGCGGCGAACGGCGATCCGAGCATCGAAGTCCTCGACCCGTTCGGCTGGACCGAATGGTACGCGGGCCGAACGCTGACACGCTGGCCAAACCTCGACCCCACGCAAACCAAAGGCCCGCTGATCTACGTGCTGTTCGAGCCGAACGGCAAGAGCCCCCACTCGCGCTTGCCGAGATACGACTGGGCCGTCAGCGCCGCCAATCGCCCCGACGCGCGGATTGTCTACCAGTACCCACCGGACGTGCCGTTGGACCAGATCAAGGTGGCCGTGTATTTGTGCAAGACGGGGAAGTAGTAGCAGGGTCCGAATCGTTTGGTTTTGGCATTCAGACCAACGGTCTGAGATTGTTCAGCCCAGGGCAAGATGGCGAAGCCAGCGCCGCCCTGGGTCGCGCCCGCCAATCCGGGTGGATTTCAGTCTGAAAGCCTGAGACATCCCGATGTTCGGCGTATCGCGAGTTAGTATCCCAGGCTTTCAGCCTGAAATCCACAGAGATTGGCGGGCGTGACCCAGGGCGGCGATGGCTTAGCCAACTTGCCCAGGGCTGAACAATCTAAGACCGTTGGTCTGTATGCCAAAACCAAACGATT
>JANLUE010000304.1:0-5909 GCA_031363325.1 Gemmataceae bacterium | reverse complement strand
ACCCGAACGCGATCCTGACGGAGCTACAAGAGCCGGAGTTCGCGCGATTTGTTGAGATCCTGCGCAACGACCCTAAGCCGGACCGGGGGCTACGCACTCTTCTGGCGCGTCTGGAGGAACTCGGAGACTATGGCTTCTTCGATCTGGCGGAGATACGCATCCAGGTCTTTTTGATTGAAGAATGCGGTGGCGTAGAGCCGTTGGAGTTGTTTGCGAGTGGCGTCGTTCTTCCAATACGCCCCGGCGATGCTCATCAGCTTGAACGCTCCGACGCGGCCGGCGTGCGGAATGTGCGGCCCGCGGCACAGGTCGATAAACTCCCCCTGGCGATAGAAGCTGAGAGTGGGGTACTTCTTCAGTTCGTCGTCGATGTGCTCGACCTTGTATTGCTGCTTCAGGTCGCCACACAATGCTCGGCCATCGGCGGTCGGGCGCTCGAAGCGTTCGAACGGCTCGGCCAGGGCGACGATCTTCTTCATCTCGGCTTCGATCCGCGGGAAGTCGGCCTCGGTGATCGGAGTCGGCGAATCGATGTCGTAATAGAACCCGTTCGCGAGCGCCGGCCCGAACGCGAGTTGAGTTCCCGGGAAGAGCCGCATGACCGCCCGGGCCATGATGTGCGCGGAGCTATGCCTCAATACTTCCAGCGACTCCGGGTCGCGATCGGTGAGGACCTGGAAGGTGACCTCCGCCGGTTCGGCCGGGAACTCGCGACCAAGATCGACGACCTCGCCGTTGACTTTGGCCGCGACGGCCGCCTGCGCGAGCCGCTTGCCGATCGACTCGGCCACATCGCGCGGCCGAGCCCCCGGCTCGACCGACCGGGTCGAACCATCGGGAAGTTTAAGAGTCGGCATGGGAAGGTTGCTCCGAAAGTCCCAGGGGAACGCACGCCCCTACAACGGGCGTGTCCACCGAGGGGACACGGGGAGATTCTGGAGGGTTCAGTTTAGGGTGGACATGGTGGATCGGAAGGGGGTTCGGAAGGTCGAAACGCCAATTCGGATAGGCTGAGATTTTTGGTCTCGAACCTCGACCTCGGCGGCATAGGCTATGATGTAACGAAGTCTGCGTTTCACGGCTTGAAGGGATTAACTCAGATCGTTTGACGTACATTTTCTAAACGAGTACAGACTAATGGCAAACTCCCCGTCCAACCAACCTAAGGATCTTGCCTATTTTCTCGGAATCGTAGGCAGAATTATTGGAACCAAGCTTGGTGTTACCGCGTACCCGGATATCACGCGGCCGCTCGAAGCACTCGACCAACTTTCACCATTAATTGAGGCTCTCAGCGACGGTCACGCATTCGGGTTTTACGACGGTCTAATCGAGGGACTGACAACTTCACGACAACACGACGATCGCTTTGTCAGTGGTCAGGCTGAGAAAATGGCGATCGCAAACTACTGCCTCACTACGCCTGTTCTCGGCAGCGCACTAAAGAACTTTGTCGCATCACTGACGGAAGGCACAGTTCGGAATCCTCAACTTCGCGCGACAGTCTTCTTTGAGAGTGGTACGACGATATCGTATGTTGCGGGTAGACTAGCCAAGTTCTTACGTGAGGAAACGAATCAAGGCACTCCGCGGTTGCCGATGCCAATTACGGTCATTACAAACAATCTGATTTGCATCACGGCCCTTGCCAAACTTGTGGAATCTGTCTTACCGACGCACGGTCGATTGGAGTACAAATACTTCGGTTTTCTTGCCTGCGAAGACACCGTTCCATCCGATCGGATCAATTTGGCGCGAGAACACGCCAACTATTCGGCGCTCGTCGAATCGATCAAGAACTGCCAGTCTGTATTTGCAACTTGTTCTCGGTTCAGCTTTATTCTCGGTCCGCTGGTCGGAAGTCGCGCAAATTGTCTGACAAAATGTGCAATGTACCAGGGAGCGTCCGGATGGAGTCGAAATGAAGGCAAAGAGTTTTTTCTTTGCTTCCATTTCGGCAAGATTGTTCCGTTCGTTTCCGCTCTGTCGGAGACTGAACTTCGATTCGAGTCACCGGACAACAAGTGCCAATACGTGTTTCCACCCGAGACGATCAAGGCTGTAGACAGGATGAGTTGGCAGAGAAACCTTCAAAATCACCTGAAAAAGAAATCGAACTGCGATTTCCAACTTGAACCTAACTGGCACTTAGATGCCATGGAAAATCACGGGTCAGAAAAAGTGCCTTTGGAAGATGTTAACAAACACTGCATTACTCACACACTTAACTTGTATGGTAGATTATCGACATGGCGTGGTTGGATTCAAAACAATCCGACGTGTCACTTGCTAATTGCATTGCCGCCTATGTCAATCAATGAAGCGATCGCGCATCTCAAAGAAGAACTAGCATTAGCAAATCACTACTTTGAATTGAAGAGATCTGATGTACGATACACTATGGTCGCCGAGCCTTCGGCTGGAATGGCAAAAATCTCATTCGAAAGCTCAGTCGTGTGAAGCTAACCTACGTCGCCGCTTCGAGCATGGCGACTAACGCTACTAGTGTCTTGTCACACCTTAATAGTTGGGTTGGGATAGCGCCGTTTGACGTAAATGGCAGGCTAAATCCATGACTCCAACCCAACAATTAAGGTGTGACACAGCACTAGAATTTCGGTCGCTCTACGATCCACCGGCCGTCAGCGAATTCGAAATGGCCCCGCCGAGTGAGCATCGTCCCACACTTCCCATCAAGGCCTCCGCACCGATACGTGTATTCGTAAATGTGTTTCCCGAGGTTGACGGTCAAGTCGCCGATTTGCACGACATTTGGCGCTTTCACTCTGATATGTGCCTGACGGCCCGGTTCGGTTGGATCGTCGAAGACAAAGCTGGCGAGTCCGGGGTTCGTATTCGCCGCCTCCACGAGCGCATCGCGAGCGGCTTCTGCAGTCAATTCGGGCGTTGCGGATGCGGCACGGGGTTCGGAAGGAGCCTCGCAGCCGATGAGTCCAAGTGACAGCGCGAGGCAAAAGGCAGCGACGATTTGGTTCGGTCGAGACATAAAGCATTTCCTCCGAGTGCTCTGCATTATCCAGGTTCCGAAAGCTCGCCCGTCGATTCAAACCTTTGTTAATGATACTCGCTGTTGACTCTTGCGCCCGTAATACGCACGGCCGACTCGACGGAAGAACAGCGGACGATTCCGTCCCTCGCTGAACAATCGCAGAGTGATTTCCTTGGCCGATTTTCCGAAGAAGACTTCGCCCGTCTTCGCGTCGATGCCGACCGCATCGTGGGGGTCGTGGCCAGACAGGTCCTGCGTCTGTTCGTACTCCGCCCAGAGGCGCTGAGCCTGTTCGATATCAACGTCCATTTTCGGCAGCATCTCGACATCCCTTCTCTCGGGATTGTACACGAGTGTACCGTGCGAGGTGAATTCAGTTTGCGCTGGTCTCAACTGCGGCGAATCACACTCCCCGCGATTGCCTTCACGCTCGCCAGCCAGCGTCCATCGCGACGCGCCGCCCGGACGTACCATTTCGCCGCTTCCCACGGTGCGCTCGATCGGCGCACGAACGCCATCGTTCGGCACGTTGAGCCCCAGGCTTCGGCGACGGCCGACGAACTCACTTCACCGGGCCGAGACAAGGCTCGACGCAGGATGCCGAGGACGGCCGTCACGCGTTCGCCGATTCGACTGGAGAGGTTCGCGTGGCCGGTCCGGTAGCGCACGAGCGGTTCGTCAACGAAGTCGAATTGATAGTGCCTGGCGACCCGCAACCACAGGTCGTAATCGATCGCGAGCGGCAAGTTCGGGTCGAACTGACCGACCGCTTCGAACACCGACCGACGCACGACGACCGACGAGAAGCAGACGCAATTTCGCACCAGCATCGTGTCGAACATTTGGCCGCGGACGAAATCGCCGGTCGGGGTCGGCAGATCGTTTCCCCGCGAATCGATGAGGGTTCGCGGGCTGTAGACGACACCTACCTGCGGGATCGCGAACAAGGGAACCTGGCGCTCGAGCTTGGTCGGCAGCCATTCGTCGTCGCCATCGAGGAACGCGATCAACGGTGCGCGACTGTGCGCGATGCCCAGGTTCTTGGCCCGCGACTGACCGAGCCCGTCCGTCCGGTGATAGTGCAGGCGTGGGTCGGAGAGGAACGGTCGCACGACGAGCGGCGTATCGTCCGTCGAGCCATCGTCGATTACGATGACCTCGAGGTCGCCAAATGTTTGCCCGAGTACGGACCGCACCGCGCCGGCCAAATATCGGCCATAGTTCCGCGACGCGACGACAACGGAGACGGCCGGGGTCATGATGCGAGCGACCGAATGTAATCGTTGGCGACCGGGGAGACGCAGAAGCGGTACTTCCCGGACGGTTCTTGCGGGATCGCGGACACGAGTTCGAGTTCGTAGCGCATCTCGGGGCCGAATGTTTCTCGGACGAGTTGGTCGATCTGGCCGCGCGAGCCGGGGCCGAAGCCGTCGCCGGGCACCATTCGCAAGCGCAGAAACTTTAGTTTTTCCTGGACGATCTGCACCTGGGCGGCCCCGCGAATCTCGGTGGCGAAATGATCCGTGAGCGAGATGCCTGAGATCAACGTGCCGCCCGGCGTGAGTACGTAGTCCGCCTCCCGACCAACGACGCGCTCGATCAACGGCAAGCCCCGACCACAGGCGCATTGGCGGTTCGATGGCTCGACCACATCGCCGATTCGATAGCGAATGATCGGCATCGCCCGATTGGTCAAGTCAGTCACGAGCAAGCGGCCATCGGGCTCGACCTCGGTGAATATCGAATCGGAGTTCACGTGCAGGCCGTGATGTCGTTCGCATTCGCACGCGATCAGGCTCACTTCTTCGCAGCCGTATCGGTTCGTGACCGGCCGACCGAACGCTTCTTCGATCACAGTTCGTTGCCAGCCGTGCAACATCATCGCGGCCGACACGACACCTGTCGGCCGAACTGCCCCAGGGGCGTGTTTCTTCACGTAACAGGCGAACAGGTACAGCGAGTGCGCGTGCCCAAACAACAGGCCGGGTTGTTTGCGACTCAAGTGATTCGCGAACGCCTGTAAATGTTCCTGGCCAATGCCAAGTGTGTTCAAGTAACTTTCGCGGTCGATCAGTCGGCGCCGCAGTCGAGCCTTCCACGAGCCGCGTTCGGCAACGCCGTGACCCCACAGCCGGGCGATTCGTTCACCGAGCCGATAGCCGCTCCATTGATCGGACCGAATCGTACACGCCCGCTTCCAGGCCATCGCGGCCGGGTCGACGTGAACCGTGAGCGGCACGCCAGTCGAGCCCGAAGTCGCCTTGGCGATGGTCGGCCGATCGCGGTAATCGTTGGACCGGAGTTCCGACGCGTGATCTCGTAGATCGGACTTGGTCAGCACCGGGAATTGTTGCAAGTCGTCGAGCGTGCGAATCGCGTCCGGGTGCAGGCCGAGCATCGTCCAGCGTTCGCGGTGGAACGGCACGGTTTGCCAGGCGTGGCGAACGATCCCGCGAAGGGCTTCGAGTTGCCGCTCGCGAACGACCCCCGGCGATTCGAACTGAGTGCGTTCCAGCGTGCACAGATGTTTGAGATACGGGCTGCTGGCTCGCCAAGCGGCAAGCGGCTGAGCGAAGTGGCGATTCAAGACGGCAAGCATGGCGCGGCCCCGGCATCCGTTCCGTGGGTGAGCGAAGATGTTACCCGGAACGGGCCGACGGCCGCAATGGAGATTTTCGACCGGCCGCGTCAATCGCCATTCGGCGAAAGCCCGACATCGCGAGGTTTCGCCGAATGGTAGGCGAGTTTGGCGATGCGTGCGCGTTCGGAATTCGCTTCAATTGCGAAACATCGATCGCGCGTGCTCGCCCGGTTGATGGCTTGCTTCCAGGTTCTCGATCAGGGCGAGTACGCCGATCGAGACTGGAAGGAAGAGTTGCGCAAGCTACTCGAAGGCGGC
>JANLUE010000302.1:0-4936 GCA_031363325.1 Gemmataceae bacterium | reverse complement strand
AAGATCGGGTAAATAATGACCAATGACTAATGACCAAGGACCAATGACCAATCACTCTTTCCCAATCGCTTCCGGTCGATGTTTGACGATCTCGCCTTCCACCAAATAGATCACGTCTTCGGCGATGTTCGTGGCGTGGTCGGCGATTCGTTCCAGGTGCCGAGTAGCGGCGAAGAGTGTGAGCCCCGGCTCGACCACGTCGGGCGATTGCTTCATGGCGACCGTCAATTCGGCGATGATTTCGTCGTTGTAACGGTCCACTTCGTCGTCCATTCGCACGACGCGTCGGGCGAGTTGGCTGTCGAGGTGCACGAACGAATCGAGGCTCTGGCGGACGAGCGAGAGTGTGATGTCCGCCATCTGCAACAGCTTGGCCGGGATTGGAAACGGCGGCGTCGCGAGCACGATGCCCGCCTCGGCGATATGCCGGGCCAGGTCGGCCATGCGCTCCAGGTCGGTCGTCAACATGAACGTCGTGGCGATCCGTCTCAAGTCGGTCGCCACGGGTTGATGGAGCGCGAGCAGCTTCAAACATTCTTCGGCGATGGCGTTCTCCGCCATGTCGATTGGCTCGTCGCCATCAATGACCTCTTCGGCCTGATCGGTGTTATGTTCGTGCAGGGCCTGGACGGCCTTGAAGATCGCTTCCTCGACGAGCCCCGCGAAGCCGACGATCCGCTTCTGCAAATTGTCCAGGTCGCGTTCCAGGTGCTTCGACATGGTCCCTCTCAGCCGAAGCGGCCGGTGATGTAGTCCTCGGTCTGCTTCTTCATTGGCTTGGTGAAGATCTGCTGCGTCAGCCCCGCCTCGACGACCCGACCTTCGTAGAAGAACGCCGTGAAGTCCGATACGCGGGCCGCCTGCTGCATGTTATGCGTGACAATCACTATGGTGTATTGCTTCTTCAAGTCGTCGATCAAGTCTTCAATCTTGGCCGTCGACTTGGGGTCGAGCGCGCTGGCCGGCTCATCCATCAAGAGGACCTCCGGGTCGGTGGCGAGCGAACGAGCGATGCACAATCGTTGTTGTTGGCCGCCGGAGAGATCGAGGGCCGACCCGTGCAGCCGATCCTTCACTTCGTCCCACAACGCGGCTTGCTTCAGGCAGCGTTCGGCCGTGAAGTCGAGCCGGGCCCGATCGCGAATGCCCGCGACCCGCGGACCGTACACGACATTTTCGTAAATCGATTTCGGAAACGGGTTCGACTTCTGGAACACCATGCCGATCCGGCGACGAAGATCCACGAGGTTCACGTCGGAACCGTAGATGTCCTTGCCGCCCATCGAGATCTTGCCCGTCATCTTGCAGCCGTCGATCAGGTCGTTCATACGGTTCAGCAATCGGAGAAACGTCGACTTGCCGCAACCGGACGGGCCGATCAGGGCGATGACCGATTTTTCCAGAACCGTGACGTTCACGTCCCAGAGGGCTTGCTTGGCGGGGTACCAGAAATCGACTTTTTCACACGTGAACTTCGGGCGCAGCTTGGTCAGATCGCCGGATTCGGACGTCGAGCGGTTCGTGAATATGTCCGAGAACAACCGGGACAAGCCGCACCCCCTTGATCGCGCCGTTCGACGCTGAGTTGTTCTAAAAGCCGTGTGTGAAGAAATGGTGTAGACGGAGAGAAGCTGTCGGGTCAGATTGGACCGGACATCTATCGAGCGGCGGCGATCAGGTTTGATGTCCAAGCGGCGTCTTCGGGCGTGAGTGCCGGCTGGGGAACGGGTTCGTTCTGATAGTGGATGGGTCGGCCAATACCGACCGTGAGTTCGTAGGCGGATCGAAACGCCACCGCGAGGTCGAGCGGCAAGTCGGGCCCGCTGGCGCGCAGGGGCAAGCCGATGGTCGGCAACGGTTCTTGGAGCCGGATCGGATAGCCTTCTTCGTTGCGGCCGATCGTGTTCTTGCGGGCGACGAACGCGAAGTACGGAGTCGGCGCGAGATCGGGAAAGAGCTTGCGCGATGGATTGTCGCCCCCACGGAGGAAATCGATCTCCATGAAGTGCGGAAGTGAAGCGAGAAGCTTTGCCCGCTCGGCTCGATACGTCGAAGCGTAGGGACCGGCCTTATTGGCCCGAGATAGCAACCGAATTACGGCCAAGTCGCGCGGCCAACTCGGATTGTCACGAACGACAAGGTATTCTTGTCGACGACGTTCCGTTTGCACTGGGCGAACAACTTCGCGAACGGCGCGCGGGCCGGTCAATTGATCGACACCGAAACCTACCTCCAAACAAGTTGGTTTCTGGCCAGTCGTCGTGAATTCGACTTCCCAGTCGTCGATCACCACATGTTCGCCCGAGGGATCTGCGACGTAGTATTCGCGTTCAACATCAATCCAACATTCCAACGCGACTGCCTTGGGAAATGTCAACTGGGCGAGTTGGCGGATGAACCAGCCGTGGAAAAACTCCCAGCGTGGTTGCACCTCCAGATAGGGGTCCATTCCGGGAAATGGCGAAGGCATCACATCGATCCTCGCGATCACATCGGGCAGGAGTTTCCATTGCTGATTGTATCGCCCCGGCTTCGATCACGTTGGCCGGGGCAGCGTGATGGTAAACGTCGTGCCTTCTCCGAGAACGCTCGCGGCCCCAACCGATCCGCCCATCGCCTGGGTGAGGTGCTTTACAATCGCCAGACCCAGCCCGGTGCCACCGAGTTCGCGCGAGCGGGCTCGATCGACGCGGAAGAACCGCTCGAAGATGCGCGGCAGATCGCGCTCGGGGATGCCCGGCCCGTTGTCCGCGATCTCGAGTTCGATGCCGATTGCCCGCGTGGCCCAAGCGACTCGAATCGTCCCTTCACGTTGCGTGTACTTCACGGCGTTGTCGACGAGGTTGTCGAGAATCTGCCGAAACGCCTCCTCGTCGGCCCAGACCGAAAGTGGCTCCACGGGCGAACGAACATCGATGGTCATGCCTTTCGCTTCGGCCCGAGTGCGATGCCGTTCCAGGCACGCGTGAACCATCTCGGCGACCGGCAAGGTGTGGAAGTCCATCACCTCTTCGCCCGATTCGACGCGTGCCAGACTGAGCAGGTCGTGGATCAAGGCGTCGAGCCGGTCGGCCTGTTCGGAGATTTGCGCCAGGAACGGCTCGCGCGCCTCGGGGTCCTCGACGGCCCCGTCGAGCAGCGTCTCAATGCACGCCTTCACGACGGCGAGCGGCGTTTTCAGTTCGTGTGAAACGTTGGCCACGAAGTCTTGGCGAAGCCGTTCGAGGCGCCGGAGCTCCGAAGTGTCATCCATCACCAGGACGGCACCCGGCGAATCTCCGTCCGATAGGGCCGCGACATAGACGGCCAAATGGCGTGGTACCGGCTTCTGAACCGACAACTCCTCGCGTTGCGGCTGACGGGTCTTCAGCGCCCGTTCGAGCAGCCCCTGCAAGCTCGGCACGCGGGCGAGTTCCCAGATGGGCCGATCGATCGCGGCCGGCGGGTCGAACCCGAGCATCCGACCCGCCGCCTCGTTCGCGAACAAAACGCGTTGCCCCGGCCCGACCGCGATCACCCCCTCCGCCATGCCGCCGAGGATCGCCCGCAATTGCTGCCGCTCCGCGTCGAGTCGGTCGATTTGCTCGGCTAGTCGCAAGCTCATCTCGTTGAAGCTGGCGGCCAACTCCCGACTCTCACGCCAAACACCACCGTGAATCCGTTGTCCATAATCCCCCAGCGCGATCCGCTCCGCGCTGTTGCGAATCTCGCGGAACGGCTTGACGAACGAACGCGCGAACAACCACGCCGGCCCAACGGCCACGAGGCCGGCCACCAATACCACGGGCAAGAAAATCGACCAATCGAGCGAGCCATCGATCCGCCTCGCGAACAGCGCGACGACGATCGCCGACGTCAGCACGCCGAACGCGAGGAACGAAAAGAAGAGGCGGAGGAACATTGGCCGGGAGTTAGTTGGCAGGGACCAGAGTCAGGAGTCATGCTCGACCGAAGACTGCAGTGAACTTAACTGACCCTTGACTCAATCGGCTCGGCTGGCCGAGACGAGGCGCTTGCCGGCCAGGACGCGGACGCTCACATTTAGAACGATGACGAACGTCAACAAGACCATCGCCGCGCCCCAGGCGAGACGTTGTTCCTCAGTCGAAGCGCTCTTGGAGTAGTCGTAAATATAGTACGGCAGGGAAGCCATCTTATCGGTGAGTGGGCCGGGCCAAAACTTGGAGTCGCGGGCCGTGAGTAGAAGTGGCGCTGTTTCGCCGGCGATTCGGCCCATCGCGAGCAAGACGCCCGTGATGATCGCCGGCAAGGCGGCCGGGATGATGACTCGCAGGACCGTTTGGGCCTGTGAGCCGCCGAGCGCATAGCTCGCCTGGCGGAGCGACGCGGGCACGAGCTTCATCGCTTCCTCGGTGCCGCGAACGACGACCGGCAACATCATGACGCCGAGCGCGAAGATGCCGGCCCACGCTGAAAAACCGGCCGACGTGTTGGCCCACGGCGGATGGATCACCACCGAGTACGCATAGATGCCGATCACGATGGACGGCACGCCGCCCAATAGTTCGGTCATGAATCGGACGGGCCTCGCGAGCGGGTTGTTGCGATATTCGCTGAGGAACACGGCCGCCAGAATCCCGATCGGAACGGCAATGACCGAGGCGAGCGCGACCATGTACAGGCTTCCCAACATGGCGTGACCGAGCCCGCCGTTCGGTTGTCCTTGCGGGACCGGTCGCCGTAGGAACAAGTCGCCATTCACTTCGGGCGCGCCGCGATACACGATGTAACCAATGATCAAGAAGAGCGGCACGATCGTGAGTACCTGGCAGCCGGCCAGAACCCAGGACATGCGGCGATTGCGCGCTTGGGCGCGATCGCGCATCCGTTCGAGAATCGCCGGTGCCGGGAGTGGCGGTTCCTCCGCCGGCGCTTCGAGTAACTTGCGGCGCCCGCCCGATCGACCCGCCAAGCC
>JANLUE010000254.1:0-1914 GCA_031363325.1 Gemmataceae bacterium | reverse complement strand
TCGAAGCCGCACCCGAATCCCTTCGTGCACGGGAGACGTGGAGTGAGCGTGAACCAAGTCGATTGTGCCCTGAACGAGAGCGACAGCCCATGCCATCGGAAGATCACGATCAGCGGTTCAAGACGATCCTGCGCGAGAACTTCGCCGAGTTCCTGACCCTCTTCTTCTCGAAGTGGACCAGCGCGTTCGACCTCGGCTCGATCGAGTGGCTCGAGCAGGAAGTCTTCTCCGACCCGCCCGACGGACCGCGGCGAACGCTCGATCTCGTCGCCAAGATAAACCTGACCCGGCCCGTCGACGGCCACGACGGACCAATGCTCGCGGTCGTGCACGTCGAGGTCGAATCGGGCGAGTCGGCCGCGAAGATGCGCCGTCGAATGTACCGCTACAACGTCGCCCTCCGAGGCAAGCTGGACCTGCCGGTCCTGCCGATCGTCGTGTACCTGAAGGTGGGACTCGGCGGGATCGACGTCGACGCGTATGTGGAACGTTTCGACGAATTCGAGGTCGCGCGGTTTCAGTTCATCTACGTGGGCTTGCCGGCGTTGGATGGGTTACAATACGTCGAGGGGCCAAGTTACCTTGGCGTGGCCCTGTCGGCCTTGATGAAGGTGCCGCGCGAGCGGGTCGCGTGGCTCGGCGCTGAAGCATTACGGCGACTGACAGAAGCACCGATCACGGAGCGGCAGCGCTTTCTGTTGGCGGAGTGCGTGCAAGCGTACTTGCCCATGAACGAAGAACAGAGAAGCGAGTTCAACCAATTGCTCGAAGCGAAAAGTTACGGAGGAGTGAAAGCGATGAACAAGACCGTGTACGAGCAGGGCGTGGAAAAAGGGCTGGCGCAGGGCCGGGAACAGGGGATCGCGCAAGGCCTCAATCTCGGCCAGGTGAAGGCCGCGCGAACCTTTCTCGAGAACAAGTTCGGACCGATGCCGTCCAAGGCCGTCAACCGACTGGAATCGCTGCCCGCGGATCAACTCGATCCACTGATGAGCCGGATCGTGTCGGCGCAATCGCTTCACGAACTTGGACTGCTGGACGAATAAGCCGCCGGAAGCCGCGATTCCGAAACGCTATTCCTTTTTCGGAACGCGCTTGAATGTCAGGATCATTATGCGTGAACCGGCCGGCGATTCGAACTTCGTGGGCCGCGCGGCGGGCCCGTCGCCGGCGCAAATCGTGAGCGAGTCTTTCTCAAGTTTGTAGATCGCCCCTTTCGCCTTAAGGTTTTTTGCCGACACAAAATCAATCTCACACGGTTCTTTTTTGGAGTCGACGGAGTACGTACCCTCGGACGCACCATCAAAATTGTGCTTGAACTTTCCGTCGGCGCTAAACTCGAATTTGATGTCCTTGATTTCCGCAGCCGTCGCGATTCGTCCACCCGCTTCCAAGCTCACACATTCCCACTCGCCGACGATGGACGGGCCGTTGTCCTTTTTCGGCGCTTCTTTCGGAACAGGGGCCGCGAGCGAGAGCGCCAGGCCGATGATCGGCAACATGTTCATGTCGACTCCAGGTAGACGAGTTTCAGGTGTTATATCAGTATGTCACGGACCACTTCTCCGTGCACATCCGTCAGCCGGAAGTCGCGGCCCTGGTAGCGGTACGTTAGTTTCGTGTGTTCGATTCCCAGCGAATGCAGGATCGTCGCGTTCAGGTCGTGGACGTGGACCGGGTCTTTCGTGACGTTGTAACCGAAGTCGTCCGTTTCGCCGTGCGTTAATCCTCGCTTGATGCCTCCGCCCGCCATCCAGATCGTGAAGCACCTCGGGTGATGATCCCGGCCATAGTTGGTTTTGCTGAGGCCGCCCTGGCTGTAGATCGTCCGACCGAATTCGCCGCCCCAGATGACGAGCGTTTCGTCCAGTAGTCCGCGGTTCTTCAAGTCGGTGATCAGGCCGTGGCAGGGCT
>JANLUE010000197.1:0-9228 GCA_031363325.1 Gemmataceae bacterium | reverse complement strand
GCCGGCTCGGCCGCCGTGCGCCCGCGCCAGGCCGAGGGCGTGCAACAGGTTGTAGCCATCGATCAAGTAACGCATGAGAGACACCCGACGCCATTCTAGACTACAATGGCCGACGACCGGAGAACCCACCATGAACACGTTGCTCGCGGCCGCCCTCTTAATCGGCGCACCCGGACTCAAGGACAAAGCCAAGCCCGTCACCCTGGTCGGCATCTGGGCCCCCGAGTCCGTGAATGTCGGCGGTCAGGTTTCCGAACTCGGGTCCGATCGCTGGACCTTCACGGCCGAGGGAACCTACACGATCGGCAAGGCCGGCAAACCCCTCGACGCCGCGAAGTTCGCCGACGATCCCAAGGCCAAGACGCTCGATCTCAACAGCGTCCGAGTCGGCACCAACAACCTCTGCCGCTACCAGATCGAAGGCGACACATTGATTTTGGCCGTCGGTCACGACCCCAACGTGCGACCCGATGGCCTCGAGACCGGCCCGAAGGTGACCATCTGGGTCATGAAACGCGTCAAGGAGTGAGGCCGTGAACGCGACCCTGGCGCTCGCCCTGTTGATCGGCGCTCCGGCGCTGAAGGACAAGTCGAAGCCGGCCCCGACGATCGTCGGATCCTGGGCCGTCGAAAGTGTCAACGTGAGCGGCATGGCGACCCAGCCCGGCTCGGACAAGTGGACCTTCAACGCCGACGGCACGCGGTCGATCCATTCGGCCGGCAAAGAAATACACTCGTCGCGCTTCGAGATTGGTGCCAAAGACGCGGCGAATTGCCTGGATTTTCTCGCGACCGGCAACGCTCAACCGACGCACTTATGCCGCTACAAGATCGAAGGCGACACATTGACGCTCACGGTCGGCCACGACAAGACAATCCGCCCCGAGAACCTGGACCCCGCCGCGAAGGCGACCGTCTGGGTGTTCGAGCGGATCAAGGAGTGAGGCATGAACACGCTTCTGCTGCTCGCGCTCGCGGTGTCGGCCCCAAAGATCAAGGAGACGAAGATCACCGACTTGGTCGGAGAGTGGGTCGTCGAAAGCGTCCTACAGTCCGGAACCCCGGTCGCGTTTCCCGTTGGTGACAAAGTGCATTACGAGTTCACCAAGGATCGCACGTGGCGAACCTATCGTGGCGATCAAGAACTGATCGGACGTGACAGTCAGTTCCGAGTCGACGCCAAATCCGACCCGCCGCAGCTCGATTTCGTGATCCGTCCGAATGACCCCAACCCATCGCGAACGCACGGCATCTTCAAGATTGAAGGCGACACGTTGACGATCTGTTTAGTCCACGCCGGATTCGAACGACCGACCAAGTTCGAGTCGCCCGAAGGCTCCAGCCAGACGCTTTATGTGCTGAAGCGGCCCAAGAAGGAATGAGGCCGGTTCCCCCTCTTCGAAGCGGCGAGGGGGAGCCCGAACGCCTTGGCTTCGCACCGGCAACGGGTATGCTCAACCCACCGTTCCCCTCGACGGAGGCCAATCGTGGTTCGCTCCTTCTTCCTTTGCTTCACTTTGGCCGGCCCGCTCGCCGCCGCGGAGCCGGAGTTTCGGCTCCCGAAGAACTTCGTTGCAACCCGGTGGGCCGACGAATCGTTGGCCAAAGACATTCGCGCGTTGGCGTTCGACGATCGTGGCCGCGTCGTCGTTTCGGGGCCGGGATACGTGCGGCGACTGGCCGATACCAACGGCGATGGCCGGGCCGACAAGGCCGTTGAGATTGCCGTCACCAAGACGGGCGCGTCGAGCTTGCTCTTCGCCTTCGACTCCGAGCACCCGGAAACGTTCGACCTTTACACAGCCATGGACGGCAAGATTCTCGGGCACAATGGGTCCAGGGCGAAGCCCGTTTATCCCGTCTATCAGGAGCGTTTGAAATCCTTCGCCGACGGACACGCCTTGCGGGTCGGGCCGGACGGGAAGCTTTACGCGAGCCTCGGGTACAACGGCCGGCTCGACGCGTTGAAACTCGCCAAGGAGTCGCCGGTCCGCAAGCCCCAGGCCGGCGGGATCATTCGCTTTCCGAATTGGGTCTCCGAGGACGTTGAAGTCGTTGATCACGGCCTGCGGAACCCGCGCGACTTCGAGTTTACGCCGCTCGGCGACCTGATCGCGCTGGACGATGGCGACGAATCGGCCGGCCTGCCCTGGCACGTGCCGGCCCGGCTCGTGCTCGTCCGACCAGGAAGTCATCATGGCTGCGTCGTTTCGGGAGCGCGTGTGCTCACGGTGCGCGACGATCCGGATTCGATCCCTCCGATTGTCGAATTTGGCGACGGCGCGCCGACGGGGCTCTGCTGCTATCGGCATACGCAGTTTCCGCCGCACTATCGAGGCGGTGTGTTCGTCACCGACCCGAAGCTCGGCCGCGTCTCGTACGTGCCGCTCGCGATCGAAGGGAGCGGCTATCGGGCGGTCGCGCCGGAAGTGTTTGTCGAAGCGACCGACGCCTCGAAGTTCGCCCCGGTCGCCGCCCGCGTGGCGCCGGACGGCTCGTTGTTCGTCGCGGCCCGCGACGGCGTCTATCGCATCGAGTGTCGCGCCGGCGGCCTCCACCCCGCGATGCCCCGCAGCCAACCCGATGACCCGATCGACCTGGTCCTCGATGCGCCCCAGCCGAACGAAGCCGGGTCCGAATACGAGGGGATTCAGTTGACGAGGGAGATAGCGAAAGCTGACCTAAGAGATATCGCGCTGAAAGAAGAGGAACTCGATCATCGTCGGATTCGAGCAATGGAAATAATTGACCGACGGAAAAGCAATCCACTCTTTTGGCCACTCTATTCGAAGTCGAATGCAGTTCAGACACGTGCAGCATCTATGGTTGAATTGTTGCCGACTCTATCGTTTGACAGTACGTTTTGGAGCTTGCTTCAAGTCTCCAACTCACGAATGCGGCTGGCCCTCTACTCGCGACTCCAGGGCCAGCAATTGGAACAAGCCTGGGTCGACAGCCCGAGACTCGACCAAGCGGAAATCAAACAGCAACGAATTGCAGTCATGGAGGCCCTAATTGACGACGATGATGCGCAAGTCCGATACACTGTGGGGCGATTTGCTCGCTCAATCTCGGCTTTCAAATGGCCGCGCTATTGGGACAGGATTGCACTCTCCAACGATGTTCGTCGGATGCTCGTATTGAGCGTCACCGAGTCGCGGTATCGTCAGGCAAGCTCGGCAGTTGAATCGCGTTCCCCAATCACTCTCCCCTATCGCGCTTTCCTCGCGGCTGAGACCGACCGGGATCGGGCCGATGCGATCCGGGCGGTGATGTTGGCGTGCGGCGGGTACAACCTGGCGATGCCCATCGAAATGTTCGCCACTTACGCGTTGAAGGAACGACGGCGAACGGTGCCGTTCGAGCGCCTCGAAATGGACCTGTTCACCCAGGCCGTTCGCGATCAATTCCCCGGCCGGGACGCCACCTTCAACCGAGAGGCGGCCCGCTGGCTGGCGATGGTCGAGGACGATCATCCGGCGATCGTGGAGAAAGTTCTGGGCCGACTCGCGGCGACGACCGACGCGGTGGACACGTTCCACTATCTGGCCGTCCTGGCCCGGTTGCCGGCCAACTTCGATTCGAGCCAGAAACGACGCGTGGCCGACGCCCTCGCTCGCCTCGAGTCACGCACCGCCCCCGGCCGCGACTGGCCCATCCGCGTCTCGGAGTTGGCGGCCGAGTTGAAGAAACGGTTGGAGAAGGAGTGAAGGCGATCTTCGACGCGGGCCGCATTTCGCGGCGGAGTTCGCTAAAAAGCGAAGTGTTCGATTACCTTCCTTCGCAGTACTCCAATGACACGATTCGCTTTCCTGTTCGGCACCTTGTGTTTCACCGCGACCTCGGTCCAGTCGGCCGACCCGCCGAAGCCGATCAAGGTGTTCATCCTGGCCGGCCAGTCGAACATGGAAGGCCAGGCCGTCGTTGACTTGACGGGGAAGGATTACAACGAGGGCAAGGGCACGTTGGCGGCCTTGTTCGACGATCCGGCCAGGGCGAAGCTCGTCAGGCACCTGCGATCTGCGAAGGGCGAGTGGGTCGTTCGAGACGACGTGTGGGTTCGCTATCAGCGTGAGACGGGGCCGTTATTGGCCGGGCCGCTCGGGGTCGGCTTCAGCGTGTACGGCGACAAGCATCACTTCGGCCCGGAGCTTCAATTCGGCCACGTCATCGGCGATCACTTCGTCGAGCAAGTGTTGTTGATCAAAACCGCCTGGGGCGGCAAAAGCCTGTACGTGGACTTTCGGCCTCCAAGCTCCGGGGGCACCGTGGGGCCGTACTACACCAAGATGCTCGACCAGGTACGCACCTCGCTCGCGAACCTGATGGCCGATTTTCCCGAATACGCCGCCCAGGGCCACGAGCTCGCGGGCTTCGTGTGGTATCACGGCTGGAACGATGGTGTCGACCCGAAGCGGGCCATTCCGGAATACGAACAGAACCTCGTCAACCTCATCAAGGACGTTCGCAAAGATTTGAAGTCGCCCAACCTCCCGGTTGTGATCGGCGAATTGACCGGCCCGTGGGTGAAGGCTCCCGCCGAATGGGAGACGCTTCGCAAGGCCCAAGCCGACGCCGCGAAACGACCGGAGTTCAAGGACAACGTGGTCTTCGTCGCGACGCATCAGTTCGTCCGCCGACCCGAGGATTCGCCGAACCCCAGCCACGGTCACCACGAGTTCGGCAACGCCGAGACGTATTTCCTCGTCGGCGACGCGCTCGGCAAGGGGATGGTCAAGCTGTTGAAGCGTTGACGTATTGCATCCGCACGCGGTCGCTTTAAGATAACGGCCGATTCAATCTCTCTCGATCTGGAGTTTCACCATGCGGCGATCCGTGGCCCGAGGCCTTTCGGTCGCGATGCTTGTTTCCGGGCTCGCCCTTTTCGGCCGGGTTGGGGCGGCCGACGTTTCGGACGATGAGTTCAAGGTGCTCGTCGAGCAAGACGGCAAAATTCTGACCCGGGGGTCGGACGCCGTCGAGAAGGCGACCGGCAAAGCCAAGAAGAACGTCGAACGCAACGTATCGAACGGCACCAAGTCGAGCGCCATGATCGTGGCCGCGTACGCGAATGCGCGGATCGCCGGCAAGGACCCCGCGGCCGACGCAAAGGCCGCCGCGATTCGCGACGCGGCGATCAAGCTGTTCAAAGACGCGGGCGACAAGAACTTCAAGGGCGTCGCCGACGCGGCCAAGGCGATCGCCGCTCCGAAGCCCGCGGGCGAGGCCAAGAAGATCGACTTGAGCAAGTCGTTCCCGGAGGCCGCCCCGAAGGACGTGATGCACAACTTCCTGAAGCTCGATCAATACGGCACGAACGCGGAAGCCGACATCATCGCGAACGCCAAGAAGGCGGTCGCCAAGCCGGAAGTGACGATCGCGATCGCCCATCGCGTATTCGCGATGTACGAATGGAACAAGACCGTCACGTCGGCGGAAGGTGATGCGAAAGTGAAAGAGTGGAACGACTACAACGAGAAAATGCACAAAGCAGCCGAGGCCTTACTCGCGGCCGGCCGAGCGAAGAAGACCGGGGCGGACTTGAGCAAAGCCTTCCTCGCGGTCGATGCGCAATGCAAAGCCTGCCACGACAAGTTCAAGACGGAGTAAACTCGCGAGGCCCAACCATGGGCGCCGACCAAGTGGAAGACTTCGCCGACCGGGCCATCCGCGACTTGCTCGCCCAGCCGGCGAACCTGCGCGAGGTGCTGTTCGCCACGGTGCCCGACCTGGCCGCCGACTTCGACGTGGAGTTGACGGAATGAAACTCACCATTGCCCAGGCGATGCGGAACGAAGGCCGGACCGAAGGCCGGACGGAAGGTCGGACGGAGGGCGATTTGATGGCCACGCGGCGGCACATATTGAAACTTGCTCGTACGCGGTTCGGCGAACCGCCGGCCAGGTTCGCCGCTCGACTCGAATCCATTTCCGACCCGGATCGTCTCGAACGAATGCTCGATGCGATCGACGATGTGTCGTCCTGGTCGGCACTGTTGAAGGTCGAGTGACCTCGCTGTCGGCCGAGCTCGGTGCGATCGACCATGGCTCCGGATCGGGACTGTTGAAGTTCGAGTCAGGTCGCGCTGCGCAACTCTACCGGCCGAAGCCCAACACGATCGCGGTCTCGAAGTCGATCTTCGCATTTTGCTCGCTCGCGTCGAAAGCGGGCCGCGAATATGGCGCTCGTGATGAATCGGATGTTCAGCCAATAGCGGCGGAACAGACGTCGCGGTTCCTGGGCGAGGCGAAACAGCCATTCCAGGCCGGTTTTCTGGATCCATTTCGGCGAACGGCGGACGCGGCCGGTCACGAAGTCGAGCGACGCGCCAAGTTGTATGGCGAACGGGATGCCGAGTCGTTCCGTGTTTTCGCCGAGCCACAGTTCGCCGCGCGGCTGCGGAAGAGCGAGCACCACGATGTGTGGCCGAGCAACCCGGATGCGCTCGAACTGTTCCGCTTCCTCGGCCGGGGTCAGCGGCCGGAACGGCGGCGAATCGACGCCGACCACTTGCAGACCCGGATTGCGGCGAATCAACTCGTCGGCGGCCGCGCGTGCGACGCCGGGGCCAGCCCCGAGGAAATACACTCGGTAGCCGTTCTTCGCGCTGCGCTCCGCGAGCCCGTAGATCAGGTCCGAGCCCGCCACCCGTTCCGGCAAGCGCCTCGGCCCAAGTCGCGACCACCAGACCAGGGGCATCCCATCGGCGACGATAAACGTGGCCTTCTCGTTGAGTCGCCGGAGCCGCTCGTCCGAATCGCAAAGCATCGCGTAGTTGAGATTCGCCGTGATCAGGAACGACGGCCGGCCGGCCGCGATCAACCCATCGATTCGGTCGAGCGTTCCCTCGAAAGTATCCGGCGTGAGCGGCAGGCCAAGGACGCGGACCGGGTCGACTACGGGTTCAGCAAGCTTCATCCGAAACGTTCTACGGCCTCATCGGTTCAGAATCGCCAGCTCGCGGACGTTTTGCTCGGCGATCTCGCGACTGATGTGTCCGTCGCGCCAAAGCGTCCGCACCGATTCGTCGAAACTGATCATCCCCTCGTCGCGGTTCGTGATCAGGTAGTTGTCGATGCTCTCGAGCTTGCCGGCCCGAATCGCACTCTGGATCGGGTTCGTGTTCCACAACACTTCGAGAGCGAGATGTCGCTTCGTGCCGCGTTCGACCCCGGGGAGCAAGCGTTGACTGACGACCGCCCGCAAGCTCATGGCGAGTTGCGAGCGGACGTCGCGTTGCACGTCTTGCGGGAACAGATCGGCGTAGCGGCTGATCGCCCCCTTGGCGTCGCGGGTGTGCAGGGTCGTGAACACGAGGTGGCCGGTCTCGGCAGCGCTCAGGGCGATCTGCGCCGTCTCGCGATCGCGGACTTCGCCGACCAGGAGCACGTCCGGGTCTTCACGCAGGCCGGCCCACAAACCGTCGGCGAAGTTTCGCACGTCGCGGCCGATTTCTCGTTGCGTGACGACCGAGTTCTTCGCACGTGGATAGCGATATTCGACCGGCTCCTCGACCGTGATGATTCGATAGCCCCCGGTCTGGTTGAGCAAATTCACCAACATGGCGAGCGTGGTCGTCTTGCCGGACCCGGTCGGCCCGGTGAGTACCACGAGCCCATCGCGAAGGAACGCCAATCGCTCGGCCAGTTCGATCGGGAACGTCGCCCAGTCGAAGTTCGGGATCACCGTGGGAATGAGGCGCAGGCAGGCGGCGAGATGTTCGACGGTGAAAAAGATGTGTGCCCGGAAACGGCACGGCCGACCGTCCAGTTCAACTTCGAGCGAGAAATCGACGCTGCGTTCGGCGACGAGTCGCTCGAACACGCCGGGCGGGCAGAGTGGCCGCAGCATCGGACCCATCTCGTCGGCCCCAAGTTCCGGGCCGGCGAGTTCATTCAGCTCGCCGTGCAACCGCACGACGGGCGGGTGCCCCACGACCAGATGCAGGTCCGAAGCCCCGACTTTGGCGGCTTCGGCCAGCCACGATTGCAGTCGCTGATTCATGGTGTCGCTCGCTCAATCGCGTCTCTATCGCAACAACCACGCCACAACTTCGTCCGGCTTCGCCTTGCCCTGTTCGCGCTTGATCGCGTCCTTCGCGCCCGCCGCATCGTAGGCCGCTTTCGAGAGTTGGCCGCTGCCGGTGCCGGAGTGATTGTGGGCGAACACTTCGCCCGGCGCGCACAAGGCCAGGAACGCCGGCAGCCCTCCGAACTTCACGGCACCGGGAAGCAAATTCTCATCCGTCACGTCCTTGATCGATTCGAAGCGGAACTGGTTCAGGTCGATCGCGGTTCGACCGATGGCGTCGCCGCTCACCGCTCGCGCGGCCGTCGCCCACGGGCCGGCTCCGCCCCAGCCGACCAGGTGAATCGACTTCGCCTTGAGCATATCGCGGGCAAACGCGACGGCCGTCAGGATGTCCTGCACGCGGTTGGCGAAGATTGGTCGGTTGTAGCCGTACGTGTAGCCCGCGAAGTTGGCGTTCACCGGATACGGTTTCTCGGGCTTCATCTCGCCCGTCTGGAACACATCGGGTGCGACGATCGCGTAGCCCTTGTCGAGAATCGCCATGGCGCTCGGCACGAGCTTGCCGTCCTCGAACAGGCTCGACTTGCCGTTCGGACTCACCCACACGACCGCGCCGGCGTCGCGCGATTTCTTGAACAGCCCCGCCATCGGCACCTGATCCCCTTCCCCCTTGCGGCCGAATACGGCGAGGTGCATTGTCACGCCGTCGGCGAGTTTGATTTCCTTAGGGCCCATGCGCACGTCGATCGCGCCGGCCTTCGGCAACTCGCCGACCATCGCCTTCAACGCTGTCCCCACGACACGGCGATACTCGGCGAGCGACTTGGCGTCCTTCGGTTCGAGGGCCTTGATCTGTTTGTCGGACGCTTCGGTCATCTTCTCGCGGAGGCGGGCCGAGTTCAATTCGTCCTTCGGCCGTGGATGGTCGGCGTCGAACACGCTCAAGTCCTTCGGCGGAATCGGCTTGAACGGTTGTTCGGGCACGTCGCCGGTCCCGCCGAGCAGATGGCGGTTCATCCAGCCGTACATCATCTCGCGCGCGACTTGGTTGTAGTTGTGCCCGAACTCCGGCCAGCAGCGGGCGAGCACCCGGTCCTCGACTCCGTGCAGTGCGTAGAGCTTCTTCAGGTCGGGATAGCCTTTCTTTTCGATTTCGAGCGTCCAGTCGTTGGCCGCGCTCATCGCGAGCGGCTTCGG
>JANLUE010000134.1:0-4086 GCA_031363325.1 Gemmataceae bacterium | reverse complement strand
CCTGACCAAGGCGGCGGCCGACAAGAAGGTCGTCAGCCAGATGGGCATCCAGATTCACTCGGCCGGCGAACATCGGACGATTGTGGCGATCGTCCATTCGGGCGTGCTCGGCAAGATGAAGGCCGTTCATAGTTGGAGCGGCAAGGATTGGGGCGATCGCAACCCTCGGCCCGAGCGCACCGACCCGATCCCTGCAGGCTTCGACTGGGACAAGTGGCTCGGCGTCGCGGCCGATCGACCCTTCCTGAAGGGCTACTACCATCCGGGCAACTGGCGCAAGCGGCTCGACTTCGGGACCGGCACGTTCGGCGACATGGGCTGCCACATCCTCGACCCGGTGTACGCCTCGCTCGAATTGACCGCCCCGGTCGCCGTCCGCTCGGAGGGGGACGAACCGAACGCCGATAGCTGGGGCCTGGATAATCGCGTGATCTACACGTTCCCGCAGACGAAGCAGGTGGCCGAAGGCTTCACGTTGACCTGGTACAACGGCAAGCTTCGACCGGCGGACGACGTGGCCAAGCTCGTGGGCGGCAAGCTTTCCGACCAGGGGTCGATCTACATCGGCACCGAAGGCGTTATGTACTCGCCGTACATCGGCTACCCCGTCTTGCTGCCGGCGGAGAAGTTCAAGGCGAACGCACTTCCCCGTGTGGCTGGCGAAGACCATTACATCCAGTTCGTTGAAGCGGTGCGCGGCAACGGCCAGACATCGACGCCGTTCTCGTACGCCGGCCCACTGACGGAGACGGTCCTACTCGGCTGCCTGGCGACGCGCTTCCCGAAGAAGACCCTCCAGTGGGACGCCGCCAAACTGACCGTGACCAACGACGAAAAGGCGAATGGCTTCGTGCGCAAGAAATACCGCAAGGGCTGGGAAGTTGAAGGCTTGTAGCGGCCAGGCGTGAGCCGAATAAACTGATCCGACGCCCGCTCGAGATTATCGCATGCCGCCGCGCCGGCCGTTCGCCATCTATCACGAACACCCCGATTGGTTCCGCCCGCTGTTCGCCGAACTCGAACGACGCCGCATCCCGTTCCAACGGCTCGACCCCCGGGCTCATCTCTTCAACCCCGAGGAAGCGACCTGCGACCATTCGCTCGTGTTCAATCGCATGAGCCCATCGGCCTATCTGCGTGGCGGCATCCAGGGGATGTTCTTCACGCAAAGTTATCTCGCCCATCTGGAACGAATCGGCGTACCGGTCGTAAACGGATCCACGGCGTTTGGCTTGGAAATCTCCAAGGCCCGACAACTCACGCTGCTCGAAGCGCTCGACCTGCCCTATCCGAAGGCTCGCGTCATCAATCACGCGAGCCGAGCGGCCGAGGCGGCGAAAGGATTGCGCGTCCCGATCGTCGTGAAGGCGAATGTCGGCGGCAGTGGCGCGGGCATCGTGCGCTTCGACGCGCTCGAAGATTTGGCTCGGGCGGCCGCCGAGGAACGGCTCGACTTCGGCGTTGATCATACGGCACTCGTTCAGGAATTCGTCCCGGCCCGCGGCGGGCACATCACGCGAGTCGAGATGCTCGGCGGCAAGTTCCTCTATGCGATCAAGGTGTACACGACGGGCGAAACTTTCAATCTTTGCCCGGCCGACATCTGTCAACGAAGCGATGGCGTCGAGCTCGCACGCTCGGCCTGTCCGATCGACGCACCAAAGACCGGATTGAAGGTCGAAGCCTATCACCCTCCGGCCGAGGTGATCGACGCCTGCGAAGAGATCATGCGCGCGAGCCAGATTGATGTGGGCGGCATCGAATACATGATCGACGATCGCGATGGCCAAATCGTCTACTACGATGTAAACGCACTCTCAAACTTCGTCGCCGACGCTGTCAATGTGATCGGCTTCGACCCGTTCGCGAAGCTGGTGGACTTCCTGGAACAAAAAGCTCGTAGCCCCTGGAGACCAAATCCGCCCAGGCATCGAAGGCCCGCGTCCGACATGGCCGACTGGGACGCGGCGATTTGAGGCGTGCGTCCAACAAGAACGAACCCGTCACTCCAACGGTGAATCGGTTCGACCTCTATTTCTTGTAATACACGACTGTTAAGCTCATCACGGGAGTCGGGTCGGCGACGAACTTCACGATGTTGATCTTCGCCCCGACCTTGTTGCCCTCGGCGATCAGGCCTCGCGTATCGTTGTTCGCGTCTTCCAGAAGCTGGACGGTGAGCGCGTTGAAGTTGTCCGGCTTCGGTTCCGGGGTCGTCGGGGCCTTTTCCAGGATCTTCGTCGATTGCGTCTCGTCGGTCAGATCGGAGCGCGGGCCGGGGCCTTTCTGTTCTTGAAACACGGTCAGCGTGATCGTCCCAACATCCGCCCCGTAGTCGATTTCGCGGGCCTTCGACTCGGCCTTCGACAGAACGCGGAACTGCTCGCTCGTCGTTTCGTCTTTTTGGAAGCCGATCACTTCGACGACTTTTGTATCCGCGAACAGGAGCCAACGTCGACAGTTCGCGTCCGGAAGCTTCTGGCGGAAGAGGGTGTTCTCGCCATTCACCTTGAGTACGCAACCAACCGTCCCGCTCGGTGCGTTTCGCTTCAGACGAAAGAGAACTTTCTGGCCCTCGGCCGGCTCGGGGAGGAACGCCTTGCCGTCCTTCACTTCCAGTGGCACGACCTTGCCATCGTAGACCACTTCGAGCTTGATTGGGGCGGCCGCGTCCTGGGCCGGGTTTTTCGCGGTCTTGTCCTTCACCTCGGCGGCCTTGGCGAGCACCGTCTCTTCGCGTTTCTTGGTCTCGACGTTGCCGTCGTCGAAGGCCCCACGAGTGAAGCTTTCGCCGATCTCGGCCAGCTTGCGTGAATCGTTCGCGGCCACGATGTCCTTGCCGACTGGATCGAGTTTGTTGCCCGCCTTGTCGAAAGCGAACAGCTTGATCGTAAGCGTCTTGAGGTCCGGCGAGACGCCGACCAGGCCGGTGATGAACGCGTCGGCCGTGACGGTCTCCTTGCCCCAGTTGAGGGGGTACCTCGGCTCGAACAGTTTCAGCCGACCTTCCTTGGTCAGGTGGTTCGCACCGGGAGTTTTAGCGGCGATATCGCTGGCGTTCTCGATGATCCCGATCGGATCGCGAGCGCTGTTGCCGAGCAAGAGGCCAATTTCAAGTTGTCGCGCGACGGTCCGGTTCAAGGTGCCAACGTTGTCGGAAATTTTGGCATCGCCCCCCTTGTGGGCGAGGAACTTGAGGACGCCGACGTTCTTGTAGCCGTGATCCCGGCAATACTTCAACACATCGGGCGCGACCCGAACGAGGGCCCGTTCGAGCGAAACCAGTTCCTGAGCGGCAATCGGCCGGGCGAGGAACAACGTGCCAACGAGAAGAAAGGTTGCGGTACGCATGGTGGCCTCGTGTGCGTGCTTCGTATGTCCCGAGAACGGCCGGCGCGGGGGTTTCTTCCAACGAATTCGCCGCTGTCGGCCAGCTTATGACCCCGATACCGGCACCGCCCGGCCGTGTGACAGCAATTCTCCCGCTTTCGTACTTCGCACACGGAGGTCGCCAGGCAGTCGCCCGAACCTCCGCGAAGAACAATTCGGTCGGGCCGGCGCGTCAGCTTAGTTAGTGAGCATTCGTACGTTGTTGGCATGGCTGGCTCACCTCCATCGCTCGAATCCGCGGAGCCGCTCGATTGGCGGCCGATCCTCGCGCACATCTCCGACGCGGAGATGTCGCCGCTGGTCGGCCTCCTGGTCCGCGTCATCGAGCAACAGGCCGTGGTGATCGAGCGGCAGGCCCAACGGATCGCGGCGTTGGAGAAGGAAGTCGCTCGACTGGGCGGCCCCAAGAAGCCCACCTCCAACAGCAAGCCAAGTGCTTTGAGCGCGCCGACGCCCGCGCCGAATCCCGACGGCAAACGGCCCGGATCGGCCAAGCGTTCCAAAACCGCCGAGTTGGTGATTCATCAAGACGTGGCGGTTCCGCCCAAGGATCGGCCGGCGGGTTCGAAGCTCGTGCGACCGACGCCGGACCGGGTCGAGCCGCTCCGCAGCCAGTTCGACGCGCTCGTGAACCGGTCGACCGGTTGGGCGGAACTCGACGCGGCGTTGCAACGAATGGCGAAGAAGAAGGACGGC
>JANLUE010000123.1:0-1582 GCA_031363325.1 Gemmataceae bacterium | reverse complement strand
CTCGAAGCGTTCGATCGCGATTACGGCCCGAGCCTCGTGAATCGGTTCTTCGATATCGTCAACGTCCAGAAGGCCGCCGGTACGCTGTTGCTCGATGGCATCAGCATTTTGCTCACGACGTTGGTCGGCCTGATCGTGCTCGCACTCTACCATCCGCTACTGCTCGCATTCGACATTGGCTTGATCCTGTCGCTCGGAGTCATCGTCTGGCTGGGCCGAGGGGGTGTTCGATCGAGCCTCGACGAATCGCAGGCGAAGTACGACGTGGCCGGCTGGCTCCAGGAACTCGCTCGCACGCCGCGAACGTTCAAGACCGGGCTCGGCCCGAACCTCGCCATCCGCGAGGCCGATCGTCGGGCCAAGGAATGGGTCGAACATCGTCGCCGGCACTTCCACGTCGTGTTTCGCCAATTCGTGGTCGCGATCGCAGTTCAAGTCCTCGTCAATGTGCTCTTGCTCGGCCTGGGCGGCTGGCTGGTCATGGATCGACAACTGACGGCCGGCCAACTCATCGCGGCCGAGCTGATCGTCACTCTGGTGGTCGGTTCACTGTTGAAATTGAACAAGTATCTCGACGCGTGGTACGACCTGTGTACCGGCGTTGAAAAGTTGGCGCACGTCACGGACTTGCCGCTCGAACGGGCCACGGGCGAAAACCTCGCGGAGTCCGAGGTCGGCATGCGCGTGACCGTGAACGACCTGGAATACGAAGGCATGAAGCCGGTGCTCGGCGGCGTGTCGTGGTCGGCCGCGCCCAACGAGAAGGTGGCCCTCTGCGGTCGGGCGGGCGTTGGCAAATCGATTTTGCTCGATGTACTGGCGGGGTTGCGCGAACCGACGGCTGGCAACGTCGAATTGGATGGGCTCGACCTTCGCGACCTGTCGCTCATGAGCGTTCGCCGACAGGTGGCCGTCGTCCATGGAGTGGAATTGTTCACGGGCTCGATCGCGGACAACCTTCGACTCGGCCGCGAAGGAATCGGTGCCGCCGCCTTGCGCGACGCCCTGTCGGCCGTGAACTTGCTCGGCGTCGTGCAAGCCCTGCCCGCCGGGCTCGATACGATGCTGTCCCCGACGGGACACCCCCTCTCCGGCAGCCAGGCGTTGCGACTGTGCATCGCCCGCGCGATCGCGGGCCGACCGAGGCTCCTGATCCTGGACGGCGTCCTCGACCACTTCGACCCCGCCGAGGCTCCGACGTTGCTCGACGCGTTGTGCGCCGGCAAGTCTCCGTGGACACTGTTGGTCGCCACGCACGAAAAGTACGTGATCGACCGCTGCGCTCGCGTGATTGGCGTCGAACTGGCGTGAGCCCACATCCGTACGGCGCCCGGAGTTCTCCCCCGGTATAATGCCCCCATGAACTTGTTGGCACCGCCCGCGATTCGGCCGGCGATTCTCGATCAATCGAACGAAGCCTTCCGCGCCTGGCTGGCCGAGCGCGGCCAATCGGGGTTGCGCGTCAAGCAGATTCGTCGTTCGATTCTCGCCGGTCGGGCCGATTCATTTGAGTCGATGACCGACTTGCCGCGCGAACTACGTGGCGAACTGGCGGCGCAATTCTCTCCGCTCGCCACGCGCG
>JANLUE010000063.1:0-4784 GCA_031363325.1 Gemmataceae bacterium | reverse complement strand
CAACTATCGGCACGAAATTGAACGACGGCTTGTGACGGAGCGACATCCGGTTTTCAACATCCCTCGATCTGGATCGGTTGCGTAGCCGCAAAGGATGGCCATGACGGAAACGACAACCGCCGGTCGCGTTTCCCCACCGCTCAAATGGCACGGCGGGAAATGGTACCTCGCTCCCAAAATTGTCGCCAAGATGCCGGCGCACACTCACTACGTCGAACCCTATGCGGGCGGGTTGTCAGTCCTACTCGCCAAAGACCCCATTGGCGTGAGCGAAGTGGCGAACGACATCGACGGTCGGTTGTCAAACTTCTGGCGGGTACTGCAGGACGATGTGGCATTCGGGCGATTCAAGCGAGTTCTCGAGGCAGTTCCGTTTTCCGAGACGGAATGGCGTGAAGCGGAACGGGACGATTCCGCAGAGCCGGTGACGAAGGCGGTGAGGTTCTTCATCTATTGCCGTCAATCACTGGCGGGACGCATGGACTGCTTCGCCCCGCTCAGCCGGACTCGCACTCGTCGTGGTATGAACGAACAGGCGAGCGCTTGGCTCAATGCGGTCGAGGGCCTCTCCGCCGTCCACGCCCGCCTTCGACGGGTTGCCATCCTCAACCGTGACGCTCTGGACGTGATCCGTCAACAGGACGGAGAGCAGACGCTTTTTTATCTCGACCCACCTTATTTGAGCGAGACACGTACGGCTGAAAATGTTTACTCTCATGAAATGGGCACGGATCAGCACGCGAGACTACTTGACGCGATTCGCAATTGCGATGGGCGAGTCATGCTGTCCGGATATCCATCATCCCTGTACGACGAGCGATTGAAAGACTGGAATCGTCACATGTTCGTGCTGCCGAATCAGGCGGCCAGTGGTAAGCAGAAGCGCCGAATGACCGAAGTCGTTTGGTGCAATTTCTAGTGGCTCTTTCGATCCTACAATTTCCTTGGCCCGACTCCCGCCAGGATTCCTCTCGAATGCGTCTCGTTCTTCCGTTCGCGATTGCTCTCGTCGGCATCGGCTCCCTCCACGCCGCGGAGCCGGTCGATTTCTCGCGCGACGTGCGGCCCATTCTCGCACAGCATTGTTGGACGTGCCATGGGCCGGACGAGAAGACGCGCGAGGCGGAGCTTCGGCTCGACAGCCGCGAGAGCGCGATCGCGAAGAAGGCGATCGTACCGGGCGATGTCAAGGCGAGCAAACTCCTGGTTCGGATCGATTCGCTCGACGACAAACGGCGCATGCCTCCCCCGGGGATCAAGAAGGACCTGACCGATCGACAGAAGCAAGTCTTGCGGGCCTGGGTCGAACAGGGGGCGGCTTACTCGCAACACTGGGCGTTCACGCCGCCGAAGCGACCTACGGTTCCGACCGTGGCCGACACATCGAATCCGATCGATGCGTTCGTTCGCGAACGGCTGGCGAAATCGGGCCGCAAGCCCTCGCCCGAAGTGGACCGGGCGACGTTGTTACGTCGCGTCACGCTCGACCTGACCGGGTTGCCACCAACGCCAAAGGAACTCGACGCCTTCCTCGCGGACAAATTGCCGGCGGCCTACGAACGGGTCGTCGATCGATTGCTGAAGTCGAATCGACACGCCGAACGGATGGCGATGGCCTGGCTCGACGCCGCCCGCTTCGCCGACACGAACGGATTCAACAACGACGAAGATCGAACCCAGTGGCCCTGGCGCGATTGGCTGATTCAATCGTTCGCGTCGAACCTGCCCTACGATCGGTTCGTCATCGAGCAACTCGCTGGCGACCTGCTTCCGAACGCCACGCCCGCGCAGAAACTGGCGACCGCGTTCCTGCGGAACCAGGTTCACAACACGGAAGGCGGGATCATCGTCGAGGAGTATCGCGTCGAATATGTCGCCGATCGACTCAACACGATGGCCACAACCTTCCTCGGCCTCTCGCTCCAATGCGCGCGCTGTCACGATCACAAATACGACCCGTTCACGACGCGCGAGTACTACCAAATGTTCGCCTTCTTTGGCAACGTCTCGGACAAGCAGGCGTCGTACGCCGGTAACGCGGTGGCGGAGCCGTTCATCAAGGTTCCGACCGCCGAGCAAATGGCGAAGTACGACGAATTGGTCGCCGCCGGTCGGACCCTGCACGATCTCATCGCGGTGGCGGATCGCCGCGTCCGCGACTCGATGCTCGACTGGGAGAAGTCGCTCACGGACATCGAACGGAAGAAGTTGGCCGACCACGGTCGCCTGTTCCACGCGACGTTCGACGAGAAGGAAGGCCCCGCGATCGCGACGAGCGATCCCGGCGTGAAGGGCATCGTTCGCGGCAACGCCAAGTGGGGGCGGGGCAAATTCGGCAACGCCCTCGAGTTCGACGGATCAACGTATGTCGATCTGGGGGCCGTTCCGAAGTTCGACCCCGACGGGCCGTTCACCGTCAGCCTCTGGGCCTATCCGACCGCGAACGACTTGCTCGCACTGGCATCGAAAATGGACGACGGGGCCGCCCATCGCGGCTTCGATCTCTTGCTCGAGAACGGCAAAGTCTCCAGTCATCTCGTGAACCGCTGGCCCGACAATGCGATCAAGGTTCTGACCAAGAACGCCATGTCGCTCAACGCGTGGCATCACGTCTTGCTCACCTACGATGGCTCGAAGAAGTCGGCCGGCGTGAAGATTTACATCGATGGCAAGCTCGAAGCGACCGAGGTCGCGAACGACAAACTGCGCGACACCTTGAAGACCGACAAGCCCTTCCACGTCGGTCGACGCGGCAACTCGCTCAACTTCAAGGGCCAGCTCGACGACGTGCAAATGTTCGGCGTCGAACTCTCGGCCGCGAACGCCACACAACTCGCCGCCGGTCGGCCGGCCGAATTGACCGTCGATGCGTTGGCCGTCCCGGCCGAGAAGCGAACCGAAGCTCAAAAGGAGGCGTTGGTTCGACTCCGGTTGAGCGAGCCGGCGATCCAGGGACTGCGAACGAATCTGGCGGACGTGAAGAACCGGATCAACGTGCTCGACGCGGCCTTCACGCCGGTCAGCGTCATGGAGGAAATGCCGAAGCCGCGCGATGTGTTCATCCTCAAGCGCGGGCAGTACGACGCGCCGGGGGACAAGGTTTCGCCGGGCTTTCCCGCCGTACTCGGCGTTCCATCGAAGTCGGCCAATCGACTCGATCTGGCGAACTGGCTCGTCGATCCAAAGCACCCCCTCACCGCCCGCGTGGCCGTCAATCGATGGTGGGAGATGTACTTCGGCACCGGGCTCGTGAAGACGGTCGAAGACTTCGGCAACACGGGCGAAGCGCCGAGCCTTCCCGAACTGCTCGACTTCCTGGCGACCGAACTGATCCGCACCGGCTGGGACGTGCGGGCCATGCAACGCTTGATCGTCACGTCGGCGACTTATCGGCAGTCGTCGGCGATGCCAGCCAACGATTCCGACCCGGACAATCGATTGCTGTCGCGTGGCCCGCGTGGCCGATTGCGCGCGGAATCGGTTCGCGACAACGCCCTGGCGATCGCGGGCCTGCTCTCGGACATGGTTGGCGGGCCGAGCGTGAAGCCGTACCAACCTCCGGGCCTATGGGAGGACGTGACGGTCGAGCGGAAGGGCCGATACGTTCAGGAGAAAGGCGACGGCCTCTATCGGCGCGGCATGTACACGTTCTGGAAGCGAACCTGCCCGCCACCAACGATGAGCGCGTTCGACGCCCCGAACCGCGAAGTGTGCGTGGCCCGTCGAGCCACAACGAACACTCCGCTGCAGGCCCTCGTGCTCTGGAACGACCCCACTTATGTCGAAGCCGCCCGTAAGCTGGCCGAGCGACTCTTTATTGAGGGGGGTTCAACTTCAATCGAGCGACTGGCCTTCGCCTACAAGTGTGCCCTGTCGCGGCCGCCAACCGAGACGGAACAACGCATCTTGATGCGTATCCGCGACGACGCGTTGGCCCGCTTTCGCAAGTTGCCCGACGAGGCGAAGAAGCTCCTCGCTGTCGGCGACTCGCCCCGCAAGCCCGGCCTCGACGACAATGAGTTGGCCGCGTGGACGACGGTGTGCAGTACGATTCTGTGTTTGGACGAGACGATCTCGAAACGCTAGACGCGCGGCGGAAATTGGGCTGGAGCCATCGCGATGTCCTCCGGCAGTTCCGGCAACGCATCGGTTTCTATGAGCGCCCCCTCGAAGTTTGATCGTCATGGGAGTTCAACGACTTCGGCCGCGTTGAACGGCACGCACCGTCCGAACGTCGTTCAGCCGATCGTTCGTGCCCGTTGGCTCGAAAAGATTGCGGTGATTGGCCGACTCGAAAAGGGCTGGAACGGATATTCGGCACCCGCTCCGACCGTGCTGGCCTTGCAGAATGCAAATGACTTCTTCGAGGTTGCATGCGACCGCGACATCGTTCCGGAACGCCTTGACGCATCGGCGATGGGTGGAGTTGGAATCACGTTCGCGGAAGGCAGCCGTGAGGTCGTTGCCGAATTCTATAACAACGGAACCGCACACGGTCTTTTCGCGGATAATATGTCCAAAGAAATGAATACGCGCCGAATCCCGCCCATCGTGGAAGGATACGCTGCGTTCCTTGAAGAGGTTCGGCAATACCTCCATGGCCGACCCCGGGCTTAAGGCCGTTAGTAGATCGAACCAACGTACCCGATGGAACACCAGTCGTTAGGCAATTGTAAGTAGTTCAGTTCTCTTCGAGAATTAGCAAGTGATTTGCCGAAGCGAATTGTTAGTAAAGAAAAACGGTTCCGTGGGGCAGGTTAAAAAACATTACCACCGCACCATGT
>JANLUE010000038.1:0-2504 GCA_031363325.1 Gemmataceae bacterium | reverse complement strand
GATAGTTCAGCAATCGCAACTCGCTCAGCGCGTGGAGCCCGGCCATGATCGAGATCGACGGCTCGCTTGGCGAAGGTGGCGGGCAGATTCTCCGTTCAGCGCTGGCGCTTTCACTCATCACTGGTAAGCCGTTTCACCTCTTCAAGATTCGGGCCAAGCGTCGGCCGAAGCCGGGCCTGCGGCCTCAGCACCTCATGTGCGTTCGGGCGGCGGCCAAGATTGGCGGAGCGAACCTACGTGGCGCATCGGTCGCGTCGAGCGACCTCACCTTCGAGCCGGGCACGGTTCAAGCCGGCCCGTATTCGTTCGCCATCGGCACGGCCGGATCGACATCGCTCGTCTTGCACACGGTCTACCTGCCGTTGGCGCTGGCCGCTGGGCCGAGCGAGGTCGTCATCGAAGGAGGCACGCACAACGAGAAGGCCCCATGTTTCCATTTCCTCAACGAAACGTGGCGCGCGTACCTGAACCGACTCGGACTCAACCTTTCACTCGAAATGACTCGCCCCGGCTTTTACCCTCGGGGCGGCGGTCGCATCGTCGCTCGAATCGAACCGTGCCAGGCGATTCGCCCGTTGCAACTGACCGGGCCAGCAAAAGTGACCGTGGCACGCGTCCGGAGCGTGGTCGCCGGCTTGCCGGAAAGCGTGGCCAAGCGCCAGGCTCGGCGGGCGCTGGTGCGACTTCGCGACGCGGGCTTCGAGCCGGAGGTCGTTGAAGAGGAATGGCCCGGCGGGCCGGGATCGGTCCTCGCGATCACGCTCGATGGCCCGGTACCGACGTTGTTCTGCGGCCTCGGAGCGAAGGGGAAGCCGGCCGAGTCCGTCGCCGATGAGGCGATCGACGAAGCGCTGGCGTACGTGACGTCCGAACGGCCCGTCGATCCGCACAGCGCCGATCAATTGCTGCTGCCACTCGCCCTGGCCGAAGGACATTCGGAGTACCACGTCTCCGAAGTGACGCAGCACCTAACGACGAACGCGGCCATCGTGCAACTGTTTCTCGATCGGCGAATTGAAATCGACGGAGACGAGGGTTCTGTTGGCACGGTGCGAATCGCCAACCGATCAATGCCTTGAAGCCGGGATTTCACTGGGAAATCATTTGTGCCGGGGTCGACGCGCTGGGACAATTCGATCGTGGCTTTGAAGGCGGTGAGCTCCAACCATGCACGACCCCGAACTGTCCGCTCGCGTCTACCGCAAGGCGGCCCGGCGACTGATCCCGTTTCTGTGCCTGCTGTACGTCTTCAACATTCTCGATCGCGTGAACCTCGGCTTCGCACGCGGCACGATGCAACCGGACTTGAAGCTCAGCGATAGCGTCTTCGATTTCGGTTACGGTCTGTTCTACTTCGGCTATCTGCTGTTCGAGGTTCCGAGCAACTTACTGTTGCGCCGAGTCGGTGCGCGCCGCGGGGTCGCGCGCCACCGGGTGTGGTTGGGGCACGGTTGGGTCGTCATGCTGGCCGTCACGGGGCCGGAGAGTTTCTACGTCGTGCGCATCTTGCTCGGCGTGGCCGAGGCGGGGTTCTTTCCCGGGATCATCCTGTATCTGACGTACTGGTTCACCGCGAAGGAGCGGGCCCGCGTCGTCGCGTATTTCATGGGCGCGATCGCCGTCGCGAACATTTGCGGCAACCCCATCTCCGGGGCGATTCTGCACTACATGGACAATTTCCAGGGACTGAAGGGTTGGCAGTGGGTGTTTCTGCTCGAAGGCTTGCCGACGGTCGTCCTTGGAATCCTGGTTCTCCTCTGCCTGCCCGATGGCCCGGCCGACGCGACCTGGCTGACCGACGAGGAACGCCGTTGCGCGCTCGAGCGCGTGGCCAACGAAGACATCAGCCGACGCGAACGCCACGCGGGCGACCTGGCGCGAGCCTTCCTCGACGCGCGTGTCTGGTATCTGATCGCGATCTATTTCATGGTTGCCGTCGGGGCGAACGCGTCCGGTGCTTATCTGCCGAAGATCGTGGGAGGTCAATTCGGCACGTTCAACAAGTTCTGGATCGGCGTGCTCTCGGCCCTGCCGCACGTGTGCGCGCTGATTGGGATGATCGTCCTCGGCTCCAGCTCGGATCGAACGGGCGAGCGACCCAAACACCTGGGGTTCGCGTTCAGCCTCGCGGCCAGCGGTTGGGCGCTCGTGAGCGCGGGCATCGCGTTGGCCGCGCCGGAACTGGCACTCGTCGGGCTGTGCGTGGCTCAAACGGGCATGATGAGCGCCCTACCGATTTTCTGGGCCGTCCCGCCGACGTTCCTCACCGGGGCGGCCGCCGCCGGTGGAATCGCCTTGATCAATTCCGTCGCCAACATCGGCGGCTGGTTCGGCCCGAACATACTCGGTGCCGGCGGTCTACCCGCGATGGTCGGGGCCATGTCGATCGGCTGCGTGCTGAGCCTGCTGGCCAAGCGAACGGTTGGGGCGAAGGGGTAGCGGGCCCGTAGGACAGGTTCCAACCTCGAAACCCCGGCCTCGAAGCCATCGGCCGGGGCTAGCTG
>JANLUE010000035.1:0-3903 GCA_031363325.1 Gemmataceae bacterium | reverse complement strand
AACAGGTCGATGGCTTTCGGGTCGTCCTTGACGAGTTGAAACGAGCGATCGTATTCCGAGTCGCCGGTGTTCTTCAGGATCCGTTTGCCGTCCGACGTGTACTCGTGAGTTGTTCCGTCGGCGATTGGCATTTGCGCGCCGCCGGTCAGATATTCCTTCAACTCCCAGGTGCCGTGAATGGCCGGAGGTTTCGGTGGATCCTTCAACTTCGGGGCCGAGACGGTCAGGGCCAGGGCGGCGATCATCGTGGTGAACATGACTCCCTCCACGGGTCAATTCGGCTTGACCCGAGTGTAGGTCAGGAGCGAGACGGCCGACCGCGCCGGCGATTCAAAGGTCGAGGGCCGGTCGGTCGGCGACTGGCACAGGTAAAGTGTATCCCCATCGAGCCGATAGATCGCCCGGAGGCCGGGCACTTCATGATCGCGTGGCGGAAACAAATCCAGAGTCGAGTCGGGTTCGATTCGATAGGTCCAGATGTCGTCGTCGGTCGGGCCGGCCCGGGCGAGTTGTCGGCCCGTCGCGGTGAACTCGACGAACGAATTCGGCGACACCTTGATGGCCACGCCGCCCCGGACCTCCGCTTCGAGTCGCCAGGTGCCCACGAGCGTTGGCCGGGCCGGCTCGGCCTTCGGGATTGGGGCGGTAACCACAATCGCCAGGAGCGCGAACATCGGCCTATTCCTTCTTGGCCCGCTTGAAGGTCATGAGCATGATCTGCGACCCGGCCGGCGATTCGAACTTGGTCGGCCGCTCGCCGCCCATGGTCATGCAAATTGTCAGTTCGTCTTTCTCGATCTTGTAGATGCCGAACAAGGTTGGTTCTTTCTCTTTGGCGGGCGGGACCAGGTCGATGTGGGCCGGCGACTTCTTGGGGTCGATGGCGTAGGTCACTTCTTCGGCTTTCGCTCGGTCTCCCTCGCGCAACGTCGCCTTGCCGTCGGCCGCGAACGCGATGCCGATCCCGCCCTTGGGAACGGGCATGTCCATGCCGCCGATCAGGGCCTTGATTCCGTCCCACTCGCCAACGATCGATGGCGCGTCCTTCTTGGCGTCCTTCGTGACCGGAGCGGCCACGGCAAGACTGAGGCCGATCAATACCGCGGAGAACATGGCTGACTCCAGAAATGCGAGGTTCGTGGATAACTTACGGGCATCGTACCAGAACCTTGGAGCGGCGTAAATCCAACCCATAGGTTGAAGAAATTCGGTTAGAGATTCCCACCCCCGGAGTGGTCGATGCGTTACCGCCGACTCGGCCGAACGGGCATCAATGTCTCGGCAATCGCCTTCGGCGCGGGCCCGGTCTCCGGGCTGATGACCGGGGCCGACTTCGACGCTCAACTTGACACGGTCGCGGCGGCGCTCGAGGCGGGGATCAACTGGTTCGACACGGCCCCGGGATACGGCTCGGGCACTTCGGAAACAAACCTGGGCCGTGTACTCGAGGAACTGCGGGCCGACGACTCGATTCACGTGGCGACCAAAGTTCGCGTGCCAGCCGACGTGGTCAATGTCGCGGTGTTTGTCCACCGGTCGATCGAGGAGAGTTTGGTTCGCTTGCGCCGGTCGAACGTCTCGCTCGTGCAACTTCACAACGGCCTGACGCACCGGGCCGGCGACGAACCAGCGAGTCTCTCGGGCGACGACGTGCTTCGAAACGGCGGCGTGGCGGACGCCTTGGATAAGCTTCGCGACGCCGGCCTGGTTCGACTCATCGGGCTCACGGGGACCGGGCACGCGGAAGCCTTGCGGGCCGTCGTCCGTTCCGATCGATTCGACTCGTTACAAGTTCCGTTCAATCGGCTCAACCCGAGTGCCGGCTCGTTCGACCCGCCATCGGCCGGCGATCCGGACTATGGCAACATCATTGCCGATTGCGTAGCTCGGCGAATGGGCGTGTTCGCGATTCGGGTCTTCGCGGGCGGGGCGTTGCTGGGCCAACCGCCGAGTGCCCATACTTTGAAGACGCCGTACTTCCCGATCGCTCAGTACGAACGCGACGCGGCACGCGCCGAGGAGCTTCGGGACGGCGGGCCCAACGAGGCGATTCGATTCGCGTTGGACCATCCGGGGGTGTCATCGGCGTTGATTGGTTTGGGTCGCCGGACCAGGTGGCGAGCGCCGCCCGACATATTTTCGCCCCTCGCCCTTCGCCCCTCTAGGCAGGTGACCGGGCGGGCGGGTACAATGCCTTGCACCGTCAGGAAACGATGAATGACTCGCCGCCCGACTGCCGGGGTGGCTTTTCGCGGGAGACGCGCACCATGCCTTCCCCCTTCCCCGGGATGGACCCGTACCTCGAAGACGAGAAACTCTGGCCGGCGTTTCAGCACCAACTCGTCGCCAGCTTGTACCAGATCCTTTTGCCCGGCCTCGTCGATCGCTATCGGGCCCGGATCACCCAGCGCACCTACCACACCGAAGAACCCCTGTTCACTTCGATCATCCGCCAGGAACGGATCGAGGAGTTCATCGAGATTCGGCAACGCACCGATGGCCGACTCGTGACCTTGATCGACATCGCCAGCCCGATCAACAAGTCCCTTTCGCAAGGTCGAACGGCCTATCACGACACGCGTCGAGCGGCCCGTGGGCACAATGCGAACGTCGTGGAAGTCGACCTGATCCTGCAAGGCAAGCCACTCCTCGACTTCAGTCGCGATGGCCTGCCCGAATGGGACTTCGCCGTGACCGTGACCCGGTGCACCCAGCCGGAGCGTTACGAAATCTACACGTCCACGTTGCCGAAGCGACTGCCGCGCTTCAAGGTCCCGCTGGCCCCGGACGACCGCGACACGGTCCTCGACCTCCAGGCGACGTTCGCCCGGGCCTACGACCAGGGCAACTTCGGCCACTCGATCGACTACGCGACCGGCCCCGCGACCCGCATGACCGACGCCCAGCGCGATTGGGCCGGCGAGTGGCTGAAGCAGATGAAACTGCGGACGGCGTGACCCGGGAAGGCTCAGCCCTCGCCAACCCAAAGTGGATGATTCCGCATCGGAATGATCTCGGTCAGCCACACTTCGGGTCGATCGAGATGAACCGCGTAGCGAATGATGAGTCGGTCGTGGACTCGTTGATAGCGCCGCAATCGCAACTCCGTCATCGTAATCGATGGATCGCCCCATTCCGAAGGCTCGGCACGCAACCTTGAGTCAATGTGCGACAACGCGGTCGCGAGCGCCGATCGAGATCGCCAGTCGCAACAACGAGCGAATCTCGTCTCGGGTTCGGCCGTTCATCGTAACGTTGAACGGAGCCTTGGGCTCATCGGCCTTCATCAGCCGACTCCGACGGGCTCGGTCAAAAGTTCGCCGATCGACGGTCCTGGATTCGCTCGTTCAAATTCCATTTCAGCCAAGGTTGGCAGCGCCCGAGAGCGATGCCATTCCAATTCATCGTGAGCGACCAGTTGCTCCTCTCGGAGTTTCAAGACTTCGGCCTCCAACTCGCGAACGCGCTCCCCCAGTGCGGCCTTGGAACTATCAACTGAGCCGCCTCGGATCTCATTGGGTTCGTCGAAACGGGTCATCGTAATTTCCTCCTACCGACATGATAAGCCTTCGTCGCTTCCGCTGAAAGCGAGATTTGGCGGGTCACACACGCGACCCGTTGGGTCGCCCGCCAAACAATGCGAGTTCACTTCGCCCCGATCGCGTGCAGGTTCTTGAACCCGCGCAGGTAAATTCGCCCGTCAACGATCACCGGCGAAGCGGTCAGGTCGTCGGCGAGTTTGTTCGTGGCGATCAGGTCGAACTTGTCGCCGGCCTTCACGACGCACACGGTGCCGTTGCGCGAGGCGGTGAAGATCTTGCCGTCGGCATAAACCGGCGAGGCGCGATGGCGATCGTTGTAGAGCCGTTGCGGGGGGTATTTTTCTTCGCCGGTCTTGGCGTC